>JAJFHC010000275.1 GCA_021775835.1 Hyphomicrobiales bacterium
TGCGATGCATCCGGTGCGGTGCGTGCATGAATCACTGTCCTGTATATCAAGCCGTCGGTGGTCACGCGTACGGCTGGGTTTATCCCGGTCCCATGGGTGCTGTCCTGACTCCCTCGCTGATCGGGGTCGAGGAAGCCGGTCAACTGCCAAACGCTTCGACATTTTGCGGACGCTGCGAGGCGGTCTGCCCGATGCGTATACCCTTGCCGAAAATGATGCGTCACTGGCGGGAACGGGAGTTTGAAAAGCACATGGGCTCCGCTTCAGCGCGATATGGATTATCGTTGTGGAGCGCACTGGCAAGCCGTCCCAGGCTCTATCACCTAGCGTCTTCGGTGGCCGTGAGAGCCTTGAGGATCATGAGTCTGGGTCGTGGCTATCTCAAATCCGCGCCACTGGCGGCCGGATGGGTTCGACACCGGGATCTGCCGGCACCTCAGGGGCGCACGTTCCAGCAGATGTGGCGCGAGCGGGGGAGCGATTGAATGTCCGAACGCTCCGCCCGCGACGCCGAAAACCGTAGCGCCATCCTGTCAAAAATCAAACGCTCGCTGAGTACTACCGCCGACGACACATCACGCAGTGAAACGGTTCACCGGCGCCTTGCCGAACATAGGGCCGGCATCATACCGGAACGGGGCAATGTCACGCCGGATGAACAGGTTGCCCTGTTCTCGACCATGATGGAACGGGCATCCGCGACTGTTGCGACGGTGGGTTCGGCCGATGAGATTCCCGCCGCTATCACCAGCTATCTGAAATCAAACAACCTACCGGCAAAATTTCGCACAGGAGACGACGAACTGATCTCGTCCGTCAAATGGTCCGAGCACCCCTTGCTCGAGGTCGACCGAGGCCCCGCCCAGGCGGATGACCATGTGTCGTTATCGGCAGCCTTTGGCGCGGTCGCGGAGAGTGGCACGCTGGTGTTGCATTCCGGCAGCGACAATCCAACAACGCTCAACTTTCTACCTGAGAACCACATTGTCGTTGTCAGAGCCAGCGACGTGGCCGGCGACTATGAGACCGTGTGGTCCAGGATACGTGAAAAGTTCGGTTCCGGACTCATGCCGCGAACCGTGAACATGGTCAGCGGACCGTCTCGCACTGGCGACATCGAACAGACCATTTTCCTCGGCGCTCATGGCCCCAAGAAACTCCATATCATCATACTGAATGGATAGCCCCGGAAACTCGGAGGTTTGACGTCATGCCGTTTCAGAACCGTGTCGATCCATTTGGCACAATTGCCGCCGTTGCCGACCGGGGTACCATGATGGGCAACCGTGGCGGACGCATTCACCGGCCAGACCAAACCCTCAGCCGCAGGCAGTGGGCCTCCAAGGCTTGGATCATCTGTGTCACCGAGTTTAAGAACCGGCAACGTCCGAACATGATGATGCCGAACAGCTACACCGAATTGTTCTTCCTTGATGAGGCAACCGCCATGGCTGCAGGTCACCGTCCCTGTTACGAATGCCGCCGTGCCGACGCCAACCGGTTCGCCGATTGCTGGCGTCAGGGACACGACATTTCGGAAATTGTCAGGGCCGGCATGATGGACGATCGACTGCACGAGGAACGCCGTGTGTCATGCAGGACCAAGATTCCGTTGAAGACCCATGCGGGGCGCCTTCCCGATGGCGCCATGATCGTGCTCGACAATAAACCCTGGCTCGTTTGCCGAGGCGGCATCCTTGAATGGTCTTTTGCCGGTTATGGGAAAGTTCGCACGATACCGGATGAACCGGTAGAGGTTCTCACGCCACCCTCGACACTCAAGACACTCGTGGCCGGATATACCGTCGCCCTGCATCCTAGCGCTCTATGACAATGGCCCGGAAATCGTTGACGTTGGTCAGTGTCGGTCCGGTGATGACCAAGCCACCGACCGCCTCGAAAAACCCATAAGCGTCATTGTTCTCAAGGCAGGTCGTGGCGTCCGCTCCGGCATTTCCTGCATCAACCAGTGTCTCGGGCAGAACCACCGCACCTGCGTTATCTTCAGACCCGTCAATGCCGTCAGTATCGCCTGCAAATGCCGAGATCGATGGGTGACCCTCAAGTGCCATGGCCAGCCCCAGCGCGAACTCCGCATTGGGGCCACCGCGGCCTTTGCCGGTCAACGTGACGGTCGTCTCGCCACCGGACAAAACAACGGCTGGCGCAGAGACCGGACCGTTGCTATCGGCAATCGCACGGGCAACGGCCGCCTGTGTCTTCCCGACTTCTCTGGATTCACCTTCGATGGCATCGCCCAGAATGTGTAGATTGTAGCCTTCCGCGCGCGCCAGTTCAGAAGCGGCATCCAGTGCCATGGCAGGCGTCGCGATCATGCGGGTGTCGACACGTGCAAAACGGGGATCGTCGGCATCGGGCGTTTCCGCAAGCTCGCTTTCGAGGAAATCGCGCATCGGTCCTGTCAGAACGATCCCGTACCTCCCGATGATGGCGCGTGCATCGGCGGCGGTCGAGGGATCGGGAACAGTCGGGCCGGATGCGACCGCTGCGGGATCGTCGCCAGGGATATCGGATATCAGCAAGGAGACCACACGGGCAGGATAAGCCGCTGCAGCCAACCGCCCACCCTTGATGGCAGAGAGGTGCTTGCGCACACAGTTCATTTCGGAAATCGTTGCGCCGCAGGCCAGCAACTGACGGTTCAGATCCTGCTTGTCCTCAAGGGTCAGACCTTCTGCCGGTGCGCTCATGAGTGCCGATCCACCACCGGATATCAGGCACAAGACCAGATCATCCTCGCTGAGATCGGAGACAAGCTCGACAATGCGTACGGCAGCGGCCTGCCCCGCTGCATCGGGAACAGGGTGGGATGCTTCAACGATTTCAACGTGCTCGCAAGGCACACCATGACCGTAACGGGTGATGACCAGACCCTCCAGTGGCCCGTCCCAATGCGTTTCCACGGCCGCTGCCATCGCCGCAGATGCTTTGCCTGCGCCGATCACGACAGTGCGTCCCGTGGGTTTCTCGGGCAGGTGATCCTTGATGCAGAGTTTCGGATCCGCCGCGGCAACGGCTGCGCGAAACAGGTCCTCGAGAAACGCCCGCTGGTTGTTCTTGGTCATGTTTCCGTTCCGAACTCTTGTGAACCCCATGGTTTTGGGTATTGTCAAACCAGACGGAGTGCTCCGTATCCCCAGATCCTATAGACTGTCAAGAACAGTCCGGCCATGGCCCTCTCAAATTCGAACTTCGCTACGGAAGGCGATCTAATGCTTAAACACTCGAATGCCTCGCGAATCCTGCACCGCCAACTGGGCGTTGATTATCCCACAGCGGTCGGAGGCGAAGGTGCTTTCATTATCGATGGCCAAGGTGAGAAGTATCTCGATGCCTCCGGAGGGGCTGCTGTTTCCTGCCTTGGGCACGGGCACCCTGCGGTGATCGACGCGATCAAGGCTCAGTTGGATACGATCGCTTTCGCCCACACCGGGTTCTTTACCAACCAACCGGCTGAGGAACTGGCGGAGTGGCTTATCGACCGTGGGCCCGACGGGATGGGCAAGGTCTACTTCGTATCTGGGGGATCAGAGGCGACCGAGGCTGCGCTGAAACTTACCCGCCAGGTTCATGTGGAGCGGGGCGAACCGCAGCGTGACCGGATCGTGTCGCGGTTGCAGTCCTACCATGGCAACACACTGGGCGCGCTTTCGGTCGGCGGCAACCTGATGCGCCGGAAGCCGTTCGAGCCGATTTTGCTCGATACCGTCAGCCACATTCCACCGTGTTATGCCTATCGGCACCGTCATGCCGGTGAAAGTGACGAGGATTACGGATTGCGTGCAGCGAAGGCACTGGAGGATGAAATCCTGCGGCTTGGCCAGGACCGGGTGATGGCCTTTGTGGCCGAAACCGTCGTCGGCGCAACGCTTGGCGCCGTCGCACCGGTACCCGGCTACTTCAAGGAAATCCGGCGCATCTGCGACGCTTATGGTGTGTTCCTCATCCTGGACGAGGTGATGTGCGGAATGGGCCGCACCGGCACGTTGTTCGCCTGTGAACAGGACGGCGTGGTTCCTGACATCGTTACAATGGCCAAGGGACTTGGCGGTGGTTATCAACCGATAGGCGCCTTCATGGTGCGCCAGGGCCTGATCGACACTCTGGAATCAGGGTCGGGCCTGTTCCAGCACGGTCACACCTATATCGGTCATGCGACTGCATGTGCTGCCGGGCTTGCGGTCCAAAAGGTCATAAGGGACGAAAACCTGCTCGAGCGGGTAGTAGCGGCCGGCGCCGATCTCAAGACGCGGTTACAGAACGCTTTTGCAGACCATTCCAATGTGGGGGATGTCAGGGGACGTGGCCTGTTCATCGGCATTGAACTGGTCGCCGACAGAGACAGCAAAACACCGTTTGAGGCGGACGCCAAGGTGGCCGCGAAGATCAAGAAAGCCGCCATGCAAAACAGATTGGTCTGCTATCCCGGCAACGGCACGGCAGATGGCATCTCAGGCGACCATATCCTGCTGGCGCCGCCTTACATTATCGACGAGGACATTGCCCAGCAAATCGTCGACCGGGTGGCCAAGAGCATCGATGAAGCGATTGGGACTGTTTAACCTGCCCCTGGCCGGGCGGTCGTAAACACCGGCCCTGATCGACATCGTGTGTCATTCAGGACCGGTTATTGATCAGGTTGTCTTCCGACGCCTCAACTGCAGCATTACGATGAGTCCGAGAAGCAGCAGAGCCGGGATGTAAAGGACTTCCTTGTAGATACGATCGGTTTTCTGTTTGATTGCCGCGACTTTTACCGGTTCGTCGCCATAGTAGTCGAACAGCTTGCCGATGTTTTCAAAGAAGGGGGTACCCGGCAAGGGCTCTTCAATTTTCGCCTGGCCGTCCTCCACTGTAACCGTCAGTCCGGCCTTGCGCAATCGAGCGACCGCTTCTGCCTGGTCACCCAGCGGTATCAGTATTGTCGTTGATTCCATTTTTCCGGTGTTGAAATTGGGACCGGATACGGCAATCAACATTGTCCCGCTGGCGGGTGCTGCCCCTACAACTTCATACACTTTCGTCGGGTCGACTTCGATGTACGGCGGTGAAATCTGGTCGAGCCAAAACCCCGGCCGGAACAACGTGAATGCAATGAGCAGCAAAGCTGCAGATTCCCATAATCGGTTTTTTGTCAGGAACCAACTCTGCGTCGACGCTGCAAACAACATCATTGCCATGGTTGCTATCACAAAAACGAAGACCGCCTTCAGAGGCGAGACGTCGATCAGAAGAAGTTCCGTGTTGAAAATAAACAGGAACGGCAACAAGGCTGTGCGAATATCATAGGCAAAGCCCTGCAGACCGGTTTTGATCGGGTCACCACCGGAAATTGCTGCCGCCGCAAAAGCCGCAAGCCCCACCGGCGGCGTGTCATCGGCGAGAATGCCGAAATAGAACACAAACAGATGGACGGCGATCAGGGGAACAAGCAAACCGCTCTTGGCACCCAGGGCTACGATCACCGGTGCCATCAGTGAGGATACGACAATGTAGTTTGCGGTTGTCGGAAGCCCCATGCCCAGAAAGAGACTCATGACAGCCACCAGAATGAGCATGATAAGCAAATGCCCGCCGGACAGAAATTCGACGAGTTCGCCGACGACCTGGTGCGCACCGGTCAAGGATATCGAACCGATTATGATGCCGGCAGCGCCCGTGGCAATGCCGATGGAGATCATGTTTCTGGACCCGGCGATAACGCCCGCGACCCATTCATCGAGACCCTGTTTCAATGCCGCCTTGATATCACCGCCGCCGCGCATGAGAAGCTTGAGCGGGTGATGGGTCAGGGCAACGAAGGACATGGCAATAACCGCCCAAAAGGCGGCAAGGCCGGGTGACAGCCGATCAGGGGTTGGCAATATGCACCAGATCAGGATGACGATCGGCAACACAAAATAGAGACCGGTCAGTGCCGTTTGACCGGCTTTTGGCAACTCGGTGATGGGTGCATCCGGGGCATCCACGATCAGATCTGGACTGCGCGACGCGACCGCCAGCAACACGAGATAGGCGACGGCGGCAATTACCATGACAGTCGTAAACGACATGTCCGGTGCAACCACCTTGACCCAGCCAAGCGTGTAGTAAACCGCGCCGAACAGAACGCCCGTCACAATGAACCCGGTGAGAACACCAAGCACTTTACCTATGAAAGTCATGCTTGACGGCGGCTTCGGCAGGCCCTTGAGGTCCATCTTCATCGCTTCCAGGTGCACGATGTAGACCAGTGCAATGTAGGAGATGAGCGCGGGAAGCAGGGCGTGTTTGAGGATTTCGGTATAGGGAATGCCCGTGAATTCGGCGATCAGAAAGGCCGCAGCGCCCATAACTGGAGGCATGAGCTGACCATTGGTCGAGGACGCCACTTCCACGGCGCCGGCTTTCTCAGCGGAGAAACCCGTACGCTTCATCAACGGGATCGTGAATGTGCCGGTGGTTACCGTGTTGGCGATGGAAGAGCCCGAATACAGGCCGCTCATGGCCGACGCGACCACAGCCGCCTTGGCGGGGCCACCACGCAGATGACCAAGCAGTGCAAAAGCCAGCTTGATGAAATAGTTGCCGGCGCCGGCTTTCTCGAGAACCGCGCCAAACAATACAAAGAGGAATATCAGCTCCGTCGACACCTTGACGGCGACACCGAACACACCTTCGTCCTGCATCCAGTAATGCCAAGTCGCTTTACCGAACGAGGCCCCTTTCCACCGGACAACTTCCAGCAGCCATTCGGCATGACCAAAAAAGACGTAACAGACAAAGACGGTGGATATGATGAGCAGCGGCAGGCCGAGCGAGCGGTAGACGGCGACGCCCAGAACCAGCATGCCAATGCCCGAAATGACGAGATCGGATGTTGTCGGCAATCCCGCGCGCACGGCAATCGCGTCTTTAAATACAATCGCGTACAGACACGTCACAATGCCCAGAATGCCAAGCGCCCAATCATACCAGGGGATCGTATTCTTCGGACTCTGCTTGAAGAGTGGGAATGCCAGTGCTGCGAGGAATATGGCGAAAGCCAGATGAATACGCCGATATTCCGAACTCGCCAGCAGGATGTTGATGCCGGTTGTGTCAGTTATGAAGAACGGAACGTTCGAGGCGATATAAAGATGAAAAATGGCCCATAGAAAAGCCACGGTCAGAAAGGTCTTTTTTTGCCACCCCGACGGATCGCGGCCCCCGGTGTCAACTTTTGCGACTAAGTCTTCAGCGTCCTGAACGGACATTTCCCTGGCCATATAACAATCCCCCTCGTGAACGGTGGCTTATCGGTTCCCAAACCTGTCAACGTCGTCGCCACCGGGTTGTTCGCCTTACCATCGGCCACACCCCGGCGTTAGAAAAACCGGCGGGACGGAGAAATTCACTCCGCCCCGCCGGCTAATTGGCTAAAACTACATCCAGCCCTTTTCCTTGTAGTACTTTGCAGCACCGGGATGGACCGGGGCAGAAAGCGAGTCCTTGAC
>JAJFHC010000276.1 GCA_021775835.1 Hyphomicrobiales bacterium
CGGTGCCGGAATGCGGAGAGCTGACGAGCAGGGGGCTGTCGCCTTGATTGAACGTGAAGAAGTCACTCATGGATTCCTGACCTTGCCGGCGATGGCCACATGTTCCAGGGGGTTGAACCCGATCCTGTAGGCGAGTTCGCCAGGGCGCTCGATGTTCCAGATGGCGATGTCGGCGCGTGCACCGACTTTCAACACGCCGCGGTCGACAAGACCCAGAGCCTTTGCGGCGTTGCAGGTGACGCCGACAAGGGCTTCCTCAGGGGTCATGCGAAACAGCGTGCACGCCATGTTGAGTGTCAGAAGAAGGGAGGTGACCGGGGAGCTGCCAGGGTTGCAGTCGGTTGCCAGGGCTATTGGCACCTGATGCTGCCGCAAAAGGTCGAGCGGCGGCAGTTTGGTTTCGCGCAGGAAATAGAAGGCACCTGGCAGCAGAACTGCGACGGTGCCTGAGTCTGCCATGGCCCGAACGCCGTCCTCTTCCAGATACTCCAGGTGGTCGGCAGACAAAGCATCATAGGAGGCAGCGAGAACGGCCCCTTTAAGGTCGCTCAACTGTTCGGCGTGAAGCTTGACGGGAATACCCAGGGCGCGTGCCTTGTCAAAGACCCGGGCCATCTGTTCAGGATCGAAGGCAATGCCTTCGCAAAACCCATCGACGGCATCGACCAGATTTTCTGCTGCTGCAGCCGGCAGGGATTCGTTGCAAACGAAGTCGATATAGTCGTCTTCTCGCCCTTCATACTCAGCAGGAAGTGCGTGGGCGCCCAGGAAGCTTGTCTTTACGGTGATCGGCAACTCGCGCGCAATCCGTCTGGCGGTCCGCAGCATTGCGATTTCGGAGCGGGTGTCTAGCCCGTACCCGGACTTGATTTCCATGGTCGTGACGCCTTCTGCGAGCAGGTGGCGCACACGGGGCAAGGCGGCCTGAAACAGATCTTCTTCGCTGGCATCGCGGGTTGCTGCGACCGTCGATCTGATGCCGCCGCCGGCGCGTGATATTTCCTCGTAGGTTGCCCCTTCCAGGCGCATTTCGAATTCGGCCGCCCGGTTGCCACCATAGACGATGTGGGTGTGGCAATCTATCAGACCTGGTGTAATCCAGCGCCCGGGAATGTCGTGAACTTCGGCTGCGAGCCGATGAAACGGTTCCGAAAGTTCTGCCATCGAGCCGATCCAGGCAATGGTTCCGTCATGAACCGCAATGGCCGCGTCGTTCAGGGCCCCATAGGGCGCACCATCCTTGTCTGCGGCGACGTCCATCGTCGCTATGTTGGCGTTTGTCCAAAGGGCGTCCCATCCACCGATTTGCATTGCAACTCCCACGATTTCTGTCTTGTATATACAATCACATTATCGCGGGGATTCTCCAATGGCTACGTTTTATTGCAATGCTGCACTGTTGCCGTCTGGATGGGCATGCGACGTCTCCATCGAGGTCGATGCGCAAGGCAACATCACGGCTGTGGAAGAGGCATGCGCTGCCAGCGCCGACGCGGTCCGGTTGCCCGGTGCTGCAGTTCCGGGCATGCCCAATCTGCACAGCCATGCGTTTCAGCGTGCCATGGCAGGACTTGGCGAGATTGCTGGTCCATCCGAGGACAGTTTCTGGACCTGGCGAAACGTCATGTACGGATTTCTTGACAGATTGACGCCCGAGGATGTGGAGGCAATTGCCGCACAGCTCTACCTGGATATGATCAGGTCAGGCTACACCAGTGTCGGTGAATTCCATTACGTGCACCACGCACCGGATGGGACGCCCTACGATACTCTGACGGAGCTGTCCGACAGGGCGATTGCGGCATCCCGCAAGGTGGGGCTGGCGATCACCCATCTGCCGGTGCTCTACGCCTATGGCGGATTTGGCGGGCAGGATGCCGTTGCAGGTCAACGGCGATTTTTGAATGACGGTGCCCGCTTTCTGCGGTTGGTCGAAAACCTCACGGGAAACTACAAGGAAGACGCTCAAGTGTCCGTTGGCATCGCGCCTCATTCGTTGCGCGCGGTGACCGAACCGTTGCTCGACGACGTGCTCTCGGAAGTGAGCCGCCGGACACCGTCCTGCCCGGTTCACATTCACATTGCGGAGCAGATCAAGGAAGTCGACGATTGCGTGGCGTGGTCCGGGGCACGGCCTGTTGCCTGGCTGTTCGACAATTTCGATGTGTCGGAACGCTGGTGCCTGGTCCATGCCACGCATATGGATGACAGCGAGACGACAAGACTTGCGCAAAGTGGTGCCGTCGCCGGCTTGTGTCCGACAACGGAAGCCAATCTTGGCGATGGGTTTTTCCCCGCAAAAAACTATCACGAGGCAAATGGTGTCTGGGGGATCGGTTCCGATAGCCATATCGCCGTCAGCGTGTCCGATGAATTGCGGACCTACGAATACGGTCAGCGATTGCTTCATCGTAAACGTAACGTCTTGAACGGCGTGGAGGGGCGTTCCACCGGTGCAGCGCTTTTCAGTGCGTCTGTGTCAGGGGGAGCTCAGGCTCTAGGGCGCAAAACAGGCGTTCTGGCGCCGGGCTACAGAGCGGATATCGCCGTCCTGGACATCAACCTCCCGGCCCTCGCGGGGCGCTCGGGCGACCAGTTCCTGGATGCCTGGATATTTGCGTCTCAAGAAGCGGTCGTACGCGATGTGATCTGCGGCGGCCGGCATGTTCTTCGGGACAGGCATCATGCCGAGGAGACCCAGATCGCTGACGCCTTCAAGGCAACCATGAAGAAGCTTCTCGCCTAATCTTCTGCGATCACGGATATATACGACCTCAACAGTTCACCTTTTGAATACAAACCATTCCGGACGATCAGCCAGACCCGAACAAGAGAGTGCAAAATGAAACTACTCGACGGCAAGACTGCAATCGTAACGGGAGCTGCCGCGCCCAGAGGAATCGGACGGGCCGCTGCACATCGACTTGCGCGGGACGGAGCATCGGTCGTTGTCACGGATATTGCAACATCCGGTGACGCGGACAGCGGGGATGTCAGCAACCTGAATCGACTGAAAGAGATTGCAAACGAAGTAGAGCGAGACGGCGGGCGGGCGCTCGCTCTGGAAGTGGATGTAACCCAGCGAACGCAGATTGAACAATGCCTGCTGGATGCCTGTGACGCGTTCGGCTCCGTCGACATTCTTGTCAACAATGCGGGAACGACAGTCGGTACAGGTCCGTTTCTGGATGCGACAGAGGGCGATTGGGAAACCAGTTTTCAGGTCAATCTGCTTGGTCCCATGAAGTTCTGTCAGGCGGTGATTCCTCATTTTCGCAATGCTGGCGGAGGCGTCATCGTCAATGTGGGATCAACCGGCAGCCTGGGCGCGGAGGCCGGTTTCGGCGCCTATACGGCAATGAAGCACGGTGTCATTGGCCTGACAAAGACGATCGCGGCAGAGTTCGGTCATGAGGGCATTCGGTGCAATGCGGTGTGTCCAGGATATACGTTGACCGATATGCATATGGGCGTGAACAAAAGAATTGCTCGCCAAAGGGATATGCCAGTCGATGCCGTCATGAAACAACGCTATGCCGGTGTTGCCTTGCGGCGTGCAGGCACGCCTGAGGAAGTCGCCGACGCGATTGCCTATTTGGCAAGCCCTGCGTCATCCTATGTCACCGGGATTGCCCTCCCGGTGGCCGGCGGGGTGTCCGTCGGTTTGTAGACGGTCACAGCAGTCAGACCTGCATTATCAAAACGTTGCCTTAGGATGATCCCAAGGATGGAAAAAGCTCCTTGACCACAGGTGCCAGCAGCCTGTGGTCGGCGATCATCGTGCAGGTCGCTTCAATGTCCGACGCCAGTTCACGGTCTTCGTCGAACGCCGGTATGCTGGATCTGATGGTGTCCCTGGCGATGGCGAGCATTGGCGAGGTTTCAAGCGGCCTGTGGAACTCCAGCCCCTGGCAGGCCGATAGCAACTCGATTGCCAGGATCCCGGCGGTGTTCTCGCACATGGCCGTTAGCCTTCTTGCGGCATATGTTGCCATGGAGACATGGTCTTCCTGATTGGCCGAGGTGGGCAGGCTGTCGACACTGCCCGGATGAGCCAGTGACTTGTTTTCGCTGGCCAGAGCGGCCGAGGTGACCTGGGCAATCATAAAACCTGAATTGATACCGGGGTTGGCAACAAGGAAAGCCGGCAGCCCGCTCATGGCCGGATCGACCAGCAGGGCCGTGCGCCGCTCGGAAAGGGCGCCGATTTCGGCTATGACGATCGCGAGTTGGTCAGCGGCGATGGCAACCGGTTCTGCGTGAAAATTGCCACCGGACAGTATTTCTCCCTGCTGGGCAAAAACCAGGGGATTGTCCGAAACCGCGTTGGCTTCGGTCCCCAGGGTGACTGCGGCATGACGGATGTGATCGAGACAGGCGCCCATCACCTGGGGCTGACACCGCAGGGAATAGGGATCCTGTACCCGGTCGCACTCCAGATGACTTTCGCGAATCATGCTTCCGGCCATCAGTGTTCTGAGGGTCGTTGCCACATCGATTTGTCCCCGGTGCCCGCGAATTTCGTGAATTCTCGGATCGAACGGGGTGTCGCTGCCCTTCATGGCATCCACCGACAGGGCGCCCGAGGTGAGGCCGGTACAAAACGCGTCTTCAGCCCCGAACAATCCCTTCAGCGCAAGTGCTGTGGAGGCCTGGGTCCCGTTGAGCAAGGCGAGGCCTTCCTTGGCCTCGAGGCGTACCGGCGAAAGCCCGGCATCCGTCAACGCGCTCGAAGCATCCTTCACGGTGCCAGCAACACGCACCTTGCCTTCGCCGATCAGGGCGGCGGCGAGGTGTGCAAGCGGTGCGAGGTCTCCGGACGCGCCGACCGAGCCCTTTCCGGGAATGCAGGGGTAGAGGCCCCGATTGGCCATGGAGACAAGTGTATCGACGACCGATGTCCTGACCCCGGAATACCCCCGGGCCAGCGAACAGGCCTTGAGCACGAGTATGAGCCGTACGATGTCGTCTTCGAAAAGGGCGCCGACGCCGGCTTGATGTGACCGGACCAGCCGGACCTGAAGCTCACGGAGTTGCTCGTCCGGGATCGTGTTACGCGCAAGAAGTCCGAACCCGGTGTTGACACCGTAGACGACATCGCCACTCTCGATGATATCCGAAACGGTCTTTGCCGACGCTTCGACCCGTGTGCGCCAGTCTCCAGCAAGCTCGATTGTCAGTCCGCCGGCGAGAATGGCACGAGCGTCCTTTAGCGAAAGGTTGCCGGGTTCTATTGTCAAAACGTCGGTCATGGTCACAGTTCCTGTGTAGGGGCCAGGGTGTCAGCCGGCCGACAGTCCGAGGAGGGATTGCACGAGATCCTGATTGTTGCGGGCGTCCTGCGCTGTCCCCGTCCAGCTGATCCTGCCGGATTCCAGGATGCAGACCTGCTCTGCGATATCGAGGGCCCGTTCGGTGTTCTGTTCGACCAACAGGATGGTGAGTCCGGCTTTCCTGAGGTCGTTGATGACCGTGTAACAATCGTCGATGACTTTTGGCATGAGGCCGAGGGAAAGCTCGTCGATCAGGAGCAGGCTCGGTTCCGCCATCAGGGCGCGGCCGAGTGCCAGCATCTGCTGTTCGCCGCCCGAAAGCGATCCCGCCTTTTGGTGAAAGCGCTCGCCCAGGCGGGGGAAATGGCCGGTAACACGGTCCATGTTTGCCTGTTGCACGCTTTTGTCACGGCTATAGCCGCCGACCACGAGGTTCTCAGCTACGGACAAGTCGGAAAAAAGCTTGCGGCCTTCCGGGACGAGAGCAATGCCAAGGCCGACACGATCCGAGGTGGGAACATGTGTCAAGTCGGCTCCGTCAAGCTTCAGTGAGCCGGACTTGGGTTTGACGTGACCGGCGATTGTGCGGATCGTGGTCGATTTTCCCGCTCCATTGGCGCCAAGCAGGGCGAAGGTCGACCCCTTTTCAATGTTGAACGAGATGTCCTCGATGGCCACGACGTCACCGTAGCCCGCAGTTACACGATCAAGCTTCAGCATGATGACCGACTCCCAGATAGGCATCGAGGACTGCCTGGTCCTGCATGACGTCGGAAGTCGGACCGTCGGCCAGTTTCCGGCCATTGTCCTGGACATAGAGCCTGGGACAGATGCGGGTGACTTCGCGCAGGTTGTGCTCGATCAGGACGATGGTCTGGCCGGTTTCATTGATTGCCTTAATGGTGTCGGCCATGGCGTTGGCCTCTGTCTGATTAAGGCCAGCGAGCGGTTCGTCCAGCAACAGCAGTTTTGGGGACAGAGCCAGAGCGCGGGCAAGTTCAAGGCGCTTCAGGAATCCAAGGGGCAGGGATGACGGTTCGCTGTCACTGACTTCTCCAAGCCCAACCTTGGTAAGCAGGTCCCTTGCGACCTTCAGTTCGTGTGAGCGACCGTGAAGCATCATGGCCTTCAATGGAGACTTGATCTTGCGCGATGCCACCGCCAACGCCACGTTTTCTGCCAACGTCATCGATTTGAACGGGGCAACAATCTGCTGGGCGAGCCCGAGGCCTGCATGAACGCGCTGGTGAACCGACAGGTTGTCCAGGATGCGTCCGTCGAGCCGGATGGTTCCGTTTTGTGGGATGACGATGCCGGTAATGGCGCGCATCAAGGTGGTCTTGCCGGCACCGTTCGGGCCGATGAAACCAAGAAGTTCGCCTTGCTCGACGGCAAGAGAAACGTTGTCAACGGCTAACAACCCGCCAAACCGGACCGATATGCCGTCGAGGGAAAGCAACTCGGTCATGCGCGGCGTCCGATTCGTGTCAGCCGCTTGAAAAGACCGGCCAGTCCATCCGGCGAAAACCGCATCATGGCGAACAGGAGCGCGCTGTAGAACAGCAGCTTGTAGTTGTCGAGGAACTGAAACCACAAGGGCAGGGCGCTGAGAACCGCGGCCGCGACAGCGACGCCTGCGATCGATCCAACACCGCCGACCACGACCATGGCGAGCACGGTCACGGATTCCACGAACCCGAAACTGTCGGGGCCGATAAAACGCACGTTCTGGGCATAGAGAGCGCCGGCAATCCCGGCAACTGCGGTTCCAATGGCAAAGGCGGTCAGTTTGTATCCGGCAACATCGATGCCCATCAAGCGGGCGGTATCTTCGTCTTCCGAAATCGCCTCAAAAGCACGGCCCATCCATGAGCGCTGAACGAACAGGCTGAAGGCGGCAAACGCAATCACGCAGGCAATGACGAGACCAAGGAATCCCAGCTTGCCAAAGGCAAAGGACGGGATACCGGAAATGCCCAGTTCACCGCCCAGGGCATCTCGCTGGCGCACAATACCAACAAACAGAAATCCGACACCCATGGTGGTTATGGCCAGAAAATCGTGGCGAACACGAAGACTGGTCAGACCGACAATAATGCCCACAATTGCCGCGGGAAAGGCGGCCACCGGCAGTGTGGCGATGAACGGCCAGCCCGCTTTCATCAGCAGACCGGAAGTGTAGGCACCGATGCCAAAGAACGCTGCATGGCCCAGTGAAATCTGACCACAGAAACCGGTGACGAAGTTGAGGCTGAGGGCAAACAGCACGGTGATACCCATGGCGGTTGCAAGGCTGATTTCATAGGCCATGCGACTACCCCCGGGTCAGCAGACCCTGAGGTCTGATCATGAGGACAAGGATGAGAAACGCGAAGGCGATGGCGTCACGGTCAAGCAGGTTGCCGGCGTAAATCGTGCCAAACGACTCGATGACACCAAGGGCCAGTGCGGCAATCAGCGTGCCGCGAATACTGCCGAGGCCGCCAAGAACGATGATGGCGAGGGCTTTGTAAGAAGGCACGCTGCCCATGGTCGGTTCGACAAGATTGTTGAGCAAGGCGACCAGCACGCCGGCGATTGCCGCCAGGGCCGATCCGATGAAGAAATTGAGGTAGCGGATTTTCTTGATGTCGACGCCAAAGGACTCCGCCATTGCCGGTTCGTTGACGGTCGCCCGCCATGCAACGCCGGTCCGAGTCCGCTGGGAGAAACTAGCCAGCACGAGCAGAAGCAACACCGCCAATATGATGACCAGCAACTCGGCCTGCTTGATCAGGATAACAGTGCCTGGGATGGTGTAGGCGCTTTGCAGGGGCGGACTGATGTATGACAGACCATAAGCACCGAACACGATACGGTAGATTTCCTCCGCCGCAATGAAAAGGGCAATCGACGCGATCAGGGCGATGAAGGGTGGTTTTTCGAGCAGCGGTTCGTAGGCCAGGCGGTAAACCCCCATACCTACAATACCGACAATGAGAGCCGCAGTAATCAGGGCGAGAGCGAAGGAGCCAGTCTGGTTAGTGACGATCACACCGATGTAGCCGCCCAAGGTGAAGAGAGCGGCGTGGGCTACGTGCAATATCCGCAAGAGGCCGTACACCAGGGTTAAGCCCAGCGCGACCAGCGCGTAGATCGCACCCTGGACGATCCCCTGAAGTACCAGTTCGAAATAAAGCATAATCTGTCCGGCGTGCGTGCCTCAGTGAAGGAGAGGAGAACGGAAGGCTGCCTGACCCTTCCGTTCTCCAGGCGTGTCTACTCGGTTGGTGGTGCCAACAGGTCGGGATCGGAAATCACGGAGTGTTCGTGCCAGTTGCCGTCCTTGACGACCTGGACCTGAACATCCTTGCGCACTTCACCTAGGGCATTGAACGAAATCTTGCCGGTGGAGACGTCAAGACTGGTCTTGGCGATCGCGTCCCTGATTGCGGCTCGATCTTCCGTGCCGGCAGCTTGCATGGCGGCAACCACAACCTTGATGGCGGTGTGCGCGGACGCCCCGACCATGTCGGCCTTGTGACCGGCTTTCTTTTCGAACTCGGCAATGAACGACTTTGCTTCGGCGGCCTTGGAGTCCCGGTTCAGAGACGTCGTGATGATAATGCCTTCAGAGGCCGGACCTGCAATCTCGATGAACTTCTGGCTGTCATAGCCTTCCTGTCCGATGATCGGAACCGTGACGCCGGCGGCTCGCAACTGGCTGACCAGCGGGCCTGCGGTAAAGAAGTAGCCCGATGCATAGATCGCATCCGGGGCCTCCGACTTGACCTTGGCAACGATGGGCCCGAACTGGCGATCCTTGATGCCATATTCATACTCGGAGATTACTTCAACACCGAATTTCGATGCGGCTTCCTTGAAGCCTGCTGCAAGCGATTTGCCGAAATCGTTCTTCAGGGTGATGACGGCGACCTTCTTCTTGCCGAGCATCTTGCCAATCAGTTTGGCGCCGGCCCGGCCTTGTACTTCGCCCATGAAAGAGGTGCGGAAAACGTAATTGCCCGCACGTGTGATGTCGGGGTGAATGGCAAAGGCCGAGATGTAAGGCACCTTTGCGTCCTGGTAGACACCGGCGGCGGCCCGGGTTGCACCCGAGTAACTTCCGGAAATCCCAACAGCGACTTTGTCCTGTTCGATGAGTTTTGTGGCAATCGGCACCGATTCCTTCGGACTTGCCTGATCGTCGTAATGAATGAGTTCTATCATCTTGCCATTGATGCCGCCTGCGGCGTTGGCCTGCTCAACGGCCAGTTCGGCACCGTTGAGTGCCGACTTGCCGTCTGCGGCGGCAAAGCCCGTCAGTGGCGCGTTGAAGCCAATCTTGACAGTGTCGGCAGCGTGAGCGCTGCTGGCAAACAGCGCCGATCCTGCGATGAGCCCGAGGGCCAGTTTGCGGAACGTTTTCATTTTTGTTCTCCCTTTGGTTGAAAAGACCGGCAGCCTCATGCGGCCGGGTAAATGATTGGAAACTGATCTCCACCGAATGGTGCGCCGTCTTCATACACGACGTCGGGAAATGCCGGCGACGTCTGGGCCGGGCGGACCACGAACCTCGCGTCATCACCGGTCCAGCGCGTTGATATGACCCGTCTTCGCACGGCTGAGTTGTTGGCCGGTGCCCCGTGGATCGTACGGAAGCTGAACGCCACCGCGTCGCCGGGCTCCATTTCCCAGCCCCGGATGTCCAGTTCGTCCCGTCTGGAAGCGACATCGGGCACTGCTTCGCTGTCATCCCCGGGAAACAGCGGCGTGCCGTCGAAACGCATGGGTCTGAAACTCTTGTCCCAGAGGTGGGATCCGGCGACGTATTCGATAGTGCGATCCCGTGAGATGGGATCGAGTGGCAACCAGAAGCTGACCGTCTGCTGGCCTTCGACCAGATAGTAGGGCTGATCCTGATGCCACGGCGTCACAACGGAGTTGCCTGGCTCCTTGACGAGAATGTGGTCGTGGAAAATCCGGGCGGTCTTGGATTTCATGAGGCTGGCAGCGATTGCACCGGCGGATGAGTTCTTTACGAAATCTCGGTAATATTCGTTGTCATTCCAGGTACAATGATCCTGGAAGAATGGGGCTGATCCATCGTCAGGACGATAGGTGCGTTCCCTGTAGGACGGGTTCGACATGTTCCAGTCGATGCCGTCGCGCAATGTCTTGACCCAGTCGGCAAACACACCGCTCAAAAGGACCACGCCGTCGTTCTGAAAGTTATCCACCAGATCTTGAGACAAATTCATGACTGTTCCTTTCCTCGTAAAGCCGCTCAGCATGTGTCATCCGAGGGACGGCAGGTTAAGCCCGTTTTCACGGGCGCAGTCGATAGCACTGTCGTAACCGGCATCGGCGTGGCGCATGACGCCTGTGGCGGGGTCATTCCACAGAACCCGGCCAACGCGTTTTGCAGCGGCCTCGCTGCCGTCGGCGACGATAACCATACCGGCGTGCTGGGAGAAACCCATACCGACGCCGCCGCCGTGGTGTAATGAGACCCAGGTGGCGCCGGATGCGGTGTTGAGGAGGGCGTTGAGCAATGGCCAGTCGGAAACAGCGTCGGAGCCGTCCTTCATGTCCTCGGTTTCGCGGTTGGGGCTGGCAACCGAGCCTGAATCCAGATGGTCCCGCCCGATCACGACCGGTGCCGACAGTTCACCATTGGCAACCATTTCGTTGAAAGCGAGTCCCAGGCGGTGACGCTGACCAAGGCCGACCCAGCAAATACGCGACGGCAACCCCTGGAAGTGAATGCGTTCGCGTGCCATGTCGAGCCAGTTGTGCAGGTGCGGGTCGTCGGGGATCAGTTCCTTGACCTTGGCATCGGTGCGATAGATGTCTTCCGGGTCCCCGGACAGGGCTGCCCACCGGAACGGCCCGATGCCGCGGCAGAACAGGGGGCGGATGTAGGCAGGAACAAAACCCGGAAAATCGAAGGCATTGTCAACGCCCGTTTCCTTGGCCATCTGGCGGATGTTGTTGCCATAGTCGAAAGTGGCGACACCCTGTTCGTGGAAATCGAGCATGGCGCGGACATGAACAGCCATGGATTCCTTGGCGGCCCTGGTGGTGCCTTCGGGATCGCTCTCGCGGCGTTGTTCCCATTGTGACAGCGACCAGCCTGACGGCAGGTAGCCGTTCAACGGGTCATGGGCGCTGGTTTGATCTGTCACCACATCGGGCTTGACGCCGCGTTCCACCAGTTCGGGGAAAACATCGGCTGCATTCCCCAACAGTCCAACAGAAATCGGTTTACCAGTGTTGCGGGCGTCATCCATCAGCGCCAGTGCTTCGTCCAAATCGTTTGCCTGGCGATCAAGATAGCCGGTGCGCAGTCGCATCTCGATGCGGCTCGGTTGGCACTCCACGGCGAGCATCGAGGCGCCGGCCATGGTCGCGGCAAGCGGTTGTGCGCCGCCCATGCCGCCGAGACCGCCCGTGAGTATCCATTTGCCTTTCAGATCGCCGTCAAAATGCCTGCGGCCCACTTCGACGAAGGTGTCGTAGGTGCCCTGAACGATGCCCTGACTGCCAATGTATATCCATGAGCCCGCCGTCATCTGTCCGTACATCATGAGCCCTGCACGGTCGAGATGATGAAAGTGCTCCCAAGTTGCCCAATTTGGGACAAGGTTTGAGTTGGCTATCAGGACACGCGGCGCGTCGGCATGGGTTTTGAACACTCCGACCGGTTTGCCGGACTGGACCAGGAGCGTTTCATCTTCTTCGAGAGACCGCAGAGACGACACGATTGCATCGAAACACTCCCAGTTCCTCGCGGCCCGGCCGATGCCGCCATAGACAACAAGTTCCTGGGGCCGTTCAGCGACGTCTGCGTCCAGGTTGTTCATCAGCATCCGCATTGCGGCTTCTGTCGTCCAGCTCTTGCAGGTCAGGTCCGGTCCATGGGGGGATTTGATGTCTCGGGTGTTGTCGGTGCGTGTTGTTGTGGTCATGTGGAGGCAACTTCTCTTTTGATCACGGATTGCAGAACGGGGTAGGGGGATGCGTCGTCGTCGGCGCTGAAACGTGTGCCAAGGCGATAGCGGCTGGCGGGATGTGTCAGCCAGGCGCGCGAAGCAACCATGCCGCGCGACCAGGTTTTTCGATGGAGCAGCAAACAGGGAGCCTCGGCATTTATTTCAAGCAGCTTGCTGGTCTCACGATCGGGCAGAACAGCATCGACGATATGTTCCACGTCCGTGACCGGCGCTACATTCATCAGATATTCGTTGGGTGTCGTAGTATGGAAATCTATTGTCAGGTAGTCGGGTGCAACTGCGGGATTTACCAGACGGTCTTCAAGCTGAATCGGCACCGTGTTCTCACGGTGCACGATAAGGGAGTGGAAGATTGCCGTGCCGACGGGGATATTCAGATGGGCTGCCTGCTCGTCGTCAGCTTGAGCTTCGTTCACGAATTTCACGTCGCAATCGTAACGGCCCTGCCGCGCCCTTATCTCATCGGCGATGTTCCGGATTTCGAGCAGCTCCACCTGCGGACGGGGATCGGTAACGAAAGTGCCCAGCCCCTGGACCCGACGCAGTCGGCCCTGGGACGTCAGTTCCCGGACCGCACGGTTCACGGTCATTCGGCTGACACCGAGTTCGGCCACAAGTTCATGTTCTGACGGGACGCGCTGATCGACCGCCCAGATGCCGCTGTCGATGCGGTCAAGGATATGATTCTGAACCTGTTGGTAACGCGGAATGGTTTCATCCATACCGTGATGCTCCCTGAAGCGTTTGGCCAGATTATCGTCTGGATTATCGCCTGTATATACAATCGATGTCCACTTGTATATACAAGATGCATTGCCCAGGAACAACAAGGTATCCGGGCTGATACGTGGCTCAGTGAACAGATGCGAAATCAGTTTGTTTTCATGCGCGTCAACACAACGGCAAGCTTGGCGTTGTCAAAAGGCATAAGCGACGTGTTGGCAGGGTCCGTGATCACCGAGATGAGCTTCTCTCTTGTCTCGGTAAGCGCAACCGATGAGGTCCCGTATGAACGGCTAACAGTCCCTTTAAGCTTTCTGTCTTCGACAAGTGCGGCAAAAGCGTCGGGATCCATCTGTGCTACTTCAAGCCGGTCAGGTCCGGCAAAGCGATAGGCAACCAAAATCTGTCCGTCGTCTTGATTTGCCTTCAGATTCAGAAAGGTCCGGTTTCCCAGCGTGGTAGTCCAGGCCTCCATGAGGCCAGGCTCTCGGCCCGGGTCCTTGTCCTTGAGGGTCAGGGTCAGAACGTTGTTGGGATAACTCCTGTCTCGGGTAACGATTACATGGCCTCCGGGAGCGCCGCCGTCCCGGGTCTTGGGCAACCAGGACCCCAGCAGTCGTTCGTCGACGCTGGAGGATCTGGGGTCGGATAGAAAGACGTCCGTTTCCACGATGCATCCCGATAACAGGGCGCAGGCGAAAACCAGCGAAAAAAACCTTGTGAACATGATTGGTTCCCTGATGAAAAGTCCTGTGACGTATGGATATCACAACATCGACGAATTTTGCCGACTTCGACGTTCTCTACATAAATTATGTTATATTGAAGAATGTAAGGCTCAATTTGTGTATTTATAAAAGTAAGTTACAAACAATATGTCAAATTCATGATTTTTATGATTATAAAATGAACAAAAATTGGCATTTTTGTGGCAATAATATTTAATTTCTACGGCTTGTTTCTGTTTTTTTATTGTATTAACCTGAATTACGAGCCTTTTTTGATGCGGCGTGAGAGTGCGATGTTGCTTTGTACTTGTTGTCTCGGTGGGCAGCGGGTGGTTGCAGTGCCACAGAAAGCGGGAACGTGTGGTCAGGAGTACCGAAATCCGGGGGGGTGGTGCTGTTGGCAAAGTGAAGAGTGACGCACTCAAGCGTTTTTGGGGTGGTGCCCTGAAGAGGTGCCAGCGATTGGGAGAACCAAATGTTTCGAGTATTTTGTAAGGTAATTTTGGCCGGAGTTGCAGTATTCCTGATGTCCTACACAACAGGTCACGCGCAGACCTGCGGCAAGGCCTATAAGATAAGAGGCGGCGACTCGCTATTTGCGATTGCCAATAGGACCTATAAAGACGGTTTTCAATGGACCGTCATTTATAACGCGAACCAGTCAGTGCTGGGGAGCGATCCTGCAAGGATATTCCCCGGAACACGCATCAGAGTGCCATGCATCGATGGTTCGCGACCAGCGCCGGAAGTGACCGCCACCGCGGAACCAGTCCCTGCGGCGGCTTCGCCAACGACATCATCGCTGCTGCTTGTCACGGCCAGTGATTACGAGCCGTACACGGATGAAAAGCTGCCCCAGGGCGGCCTTGTCACCGATTTGCTCTCAACGGCATTCAAGAAACGGAATAAGGAGCACGGCGGACCGAAGGTCAATATTTCCTGGGTCAACGACTGGTCGGCCCATCTGCCATTGGCAATTGCCAACAAATTTGACGGTGTTTTCCCTTGGTACCGACCGGATTGTGAAGCATCGGAACTGGTCGGCGATGCGAAGTACCGGTGCGGCAATTTTAAGTTTTCCCAACCTGTTTTCCAGGTGTTGATCCTGCTCTTCGTAAAGAGCGACTCGGACCTGAAATTTGAATCGGACAGTGAAATTATCGGCAAGACCCTGTGTCGCCCCAAAGGATACTTCTCGTTCGACTTCGATCAGAAGGGACGTAACTGGTTGGCCGACGGCAAGGTAAAGCTGGCCCGGCCGGTTACCGTGGCAGAGTGTTTTGAAATGCTCGACAAGGGCGAGGTCGACGCCGTCTCCATGAACGAAATAACGGGGAAAGATGCGATCAACGATCTCAAACTCGGAGGCAAGGTCGTCGTCCTCAAGCGTCCCATGTCCGTGGTGGGCCTGCACGTGTTGACGTCCAAGACCAATCCTCAAGGCGACAAACTGATCGAGCATGTGAACAAGGCCGTCGCCTCTTTGAGAGAAAGCGGCGAATACGATGCGCTTGTCGAGAAGCATCTTGCGCCGTACTGGCAATTGAACTGATTGACCGAAGCCTCGGCGGCATAGATGAACAAACTGAACAGCGCCATGGGCACGATCGAACGAGGTCGTTGGAGGCTGGTAGGTATTTCAAGTTCCAAAAAACAACAAGCCGAACTGAAGGAGGAATCGGTGACCCTAAATTTCCGTACGAGCACGTTTTCAGCGCTCTGTTTGCTTGCCGCCTTTTGGGGTCTCCCAAACGTCGAACAAGCAGCCGCCCAGTCCGGGGAGCAGTACGCTCCGATAACGATCGTGTCGGGCAGCATCGACGGATCAAACAAGCGTTTCGTAAGTGATATTGAGTCGATCGTCCGGACCAAAAGCAACATGCTCATGGCGCCGATCTTCGGACTTGGTTCGGCCCAGGATGTCATGAACCTTGTGTATACCCGGCAGGTTGAAGTCGGGATGATCCATGCCGATGTTCTCAATGCGGCGAAACGTCAGAAAAGCCTGTATCCTGATGTCGAGAAATACATTCGTCTCATTTCCTGGGTCTCCCACGATGAAATTCACATCATCGCCGGCCGCGACATTCGCGACATATCGGAACTGGCCAACAAGGTCGTCAATTTCGGTCCAGGCACAGAACAGATTGTCTCCACCCCTTACATGCTCTTTGAGGCACTGAACATCCCGGTTCATCGGGTGGCCTTGAGCCAGTCCGATGCGATCAAGAGGATAAAGAGCGGTGAAATCGCTGCGACGGTCATCGCTGCAGCCAAACCTCATGCCACTGTAGGCAGGCTTTCGGCAAAGGACGGACTGCACATCCTGCCGATCAAGATGACCGACCGACTCGGGCAATCTTATGTGCCCATGCAGCTTCAAAACTCAGACTATCCGGATCTTGTCGAAAAAGGAAAGCCGATTGATACAGTAGCCGTGACCAGCGTTCTGATCACGTCAAACTGGCCCAAGAGCAATCGCCGCTACCGCAAGCTGTCGGCATTCGTCGAGACCTTGTTCACCAATGCCGACACTCTCAAGGGCAAGCGTTATCATCCAAAGTGGCGTGACGCCAACTTTGCCACTAAGCTGGAAGGCTGGACCCATTTTGCGCCCGCCGAAGCGCTGCTTGCCAGGGGAACCTCGCCTGACCAACCGGTAAAGGAGATCAGGCGTCAGTTCGAAGAATTCCTGGAAGCGACGGGGCAGGGTGAAGGTCTGGGCGCTGCGGCGATCGAAAAAATGTTCATTCAGTTCCAGGCATGGCGTCAGCAACAGACACAATGATCGGTGACCGTGATCTGCGCCTGTCTGTCTTGTAGACCGGTGTCTTCTTCTCAATTCGGTTAATCGCCCGACCGTGCAATTCTTCCCTCGATGGGATAGCGCGGATCATTGTAACCGGGCGTGGAGGGATGGCCTGACGGCACCATAGAGTCCATGAAGGTCTCGTCCTCTTTGGTGAACTGATAATCGAGAGCCGTTATGTAGTCCTGCCATTGCGCCGGTGTCCGCGGGCCTGCAAGGACTGATGTCACCAGGCGATTGTTCAAAGTCCAAGCCACCGCGAACTGGCCAGACGTGATGCCGCGGGCCTCTGCGTGGGCTTTGATCTTTTGAGCGATCACAAGAGACTCCGGACGCCATTCGCTTTCCATCATGCGCACGTCCCTGGCTTCCGCCCGGCTGCCTTCAGGGGGCGCGGCATCGGGAAGATACTTTCCGGTAAGAACGCCCCGGGCAAGCGGGCTGTAGGGGACCACCGCCATGCCGTAGTGGCCGCACACGGGGAGTTGTTCGACTTCCGGTTGCCGGTTGAGTGCGTTGTAGTAAGGCTGGGAGACGACCGGCCGGTCGACGCCTAGGGCGTCGCACACCCGCACGATCTCCGCGATGCGCCAGGAACGGAAGTTGCTAACGCCAAATGTCCTGATCTTGCCCTGGCGTATGAGATCGCCAATTGCGGAAATCGTGGTCTCGAGTGGCGTGTCGTGATCTTCCAGATGGAGGTAATAGACGTCGATGAAGTCTGTCCGCAATCGGGTGAGCGAATTCTCTGCCGCGCGCATGATCCAGGCCCGGCTAAGGCCGCTTTCGTTGAGTCTGTCGCTCAACGGGTTGCCGACCTTGGTTGCCAGCACAAAGTCGTGGCGCCGCTTTTCCAGTGCTTCGCCGATAATCTCTTCCGAGGCCCCGCGATTGTACTGATCTGCAGTATCGATGAAGTTGACACCGTCATCTCCAGCCCTCGATATGAGGTCGAACGAGGCGGCCTTGTCGGCCCGCCCACCAAACATCATCGTGCCCAGACAGATTGGGGAGACGCGCAGGCCGCTGCGTCCGAGCAGGCGGTATCGCGACTTCTGGATTGCGCTCATTATTGGCTCTGCTTCCTGTTAAATAGCTGAGTTTGCAGCGATGAATTTGACTTCAGGTTGGTTTATCGAAAAAGTTGCCACCTAGCACAAGATGATTCTCATGATTCGGGAAATTTCTGCGCTGTTTGGCACTGAACCAGCAAGGGCGGGACCTTGGATATGCAGCACTATGACCTGATCGTAATTGGCAGCGGACCAGCAGGCAGAAGGGCCGCCATTCAGGCGGCCAAGCTCAACAAGGAGGTTCTTGTCGTGGAGAAGGGCCGCCGTGTCGGTGGTGTGTCTGTCCACACAGGAACAATCCCCAGTAAGACGCTGCGGGAAACCGTGCTCAATCTTTCAGGCTGGCGCGAGCGCGGCTTCTATGGCCGGGCCTACCGTGTCAAGCAGGACATTTCCGCTGAGGATCTGCGCAAGCGCCTGCATATCACGCTCAACCACGAGGTTGAGGTGCTGGAGCACCAGTTTGCCCGAAACCAGGTGACGACACTTAAAGGTACGGGGCGGTTCGTCGACGCGAACACTATCGAAGTGACAGCTGAAGGCGGTGAACTGATTCAATTCAGTGGCGACAAATTCATTTTAACGGTGGGCACAAAACCGTTCCGGCCCGATACCATTCCGTTCGATGGGGAAAGGGTGCTCGACAGTGACGAGGTCCTTGAGCTGAAGAGCCTGCCGAAGAATCTGGCGGTCGTCGGCGCCGGTGTGATCGGCATCGAATATGCAACGATCTTCAGTGCGCTGGATGTGCATGTGACGATCATTGAGCCGCGCAAGTCGATGCTTGATTTCATCGACCGGGAACTGATTGAGGATTTCATGCATCAGTTGCGTGATCGCGGCACGACGTTGCGGATGGGCTGCAAGGTCGACCGGATCGAACGCCAGGAAGGCGGTTGCCTGATTCATCTGGAAAACGGACGGACCGTGCGTGCCGACATGGTCCTGTTCGCCGCCGGCCGCATGGGGGCGACGGACAGCCTGAACCTGGAGGCCTGTGGCCTTGAGGTCGACCACAGGGGCAGGATCGAGGTTGATAAGGCGACGTTCCAGACCAATGTGCCCCACATCTATGCCGCCGGCGATGTCATAGGTTTCCCCAGCCTTGCGTCAACCTCAATGGAACAGGGGCGGATCGCCGCCTGTCATGCGCTCACCGTGGACGCTCACGCGCCGCCGGAATACTTTCCCTACGGGATCTATTCGGTGCCTGAGATCTCGACAATTGGCATGAACGAAGAAGAAGTGATTGAACGCGGCATCCCTTATGAAAGCGGTATCGCACGGTTCCGTGAAACCAGCCGGGGACATATCATGGGGCTGGAGACCGGCATGATGAAAATGATCTTTTCGATTAAGACCAGGCGACTGCTGGGCTGTCATATCGTGGGCGAGGGGGCGACCGAGTTGATTCACATAGGCCAGGCGGTGCTCAATCTGAACGGCACACTGGACTATTTCGTGGAGAATACATTCAACTATCCAACCCTGGCGGAAGCTTACAAGATTGCGGCACTTGACGCCTACAACCGGATGCCGCCGGCCTAAGGCAATATGCATATTTGTGCGTTGCGCGGACCCTTCTCGGTCAAGTCCCGATCACGCTGCTGGAGGCTTTGACTGAACAACCGCGTCTCCTTTCAGAAATGCCTTGCAACCGACCCGAAACACCATTATTCACGGCGGCGGAGAGGTGGCCGAGTGGTCGAAGGCGCCCGCCTGCTAAGTGGGTAGACGTCACAAGCGTCTCGAGGGTTCGAATCCCTTCCTCTCCGCCATTTTCTTTTCATAAACCTGCTGATTTGTTAGTGTTGGTTGACCCACCTACTAGGTGTTCTAACCCTGGCCCCACCAGAGGCTATTTGCCTTAGCGGGATTGTCCGGCAGTCATCGCAAGACCCACCACCGGGCCTTTCCTTTTCGAATTTGAACTTGGCGCATTCGCGATTTCGAAAATGAACATAAATACAAATGAACCGCAGGCGTCTGAACTGAGAATCTTCCAGATTGGTTTTAACAAATGCGCTACGCGTTCAATTAGCCATTTTCTGGATCTGCATGGACTGCGGTCTGAACATTGGCTTTGTGGAAAGCTCGCAGTATCCATCCGTGATGCCATACAAAACGGAACCAAGCCGCTTGCGGAGTGGCCCGATGCAAATGTCTTCTTGGACATGGAGCACATATACGACGCCGACGGTCCGATCGAAGGTTACAAGTATTTCAGAGAGATCGACCTCGCCTATCCGGAAGCCAAATTCATCCTGAATACGCGCAACATGGAAGCCTGGATCAGGAGCCGTCAAAAACATGATGACGGCACGTACTTGGAGTTTTATCGTAACTTATACAATGTCTCAGAGGCCGAGCACGTGTTTGCTTACTGGCGGCGGGACTGGCTATCGCACCACCTGGAAGTCCTGGAACATTTTTCCAGTGAAAAAAGCCGGCAGCTTCTTATCTGGGACATTGATGCGCCGGATTTTTCGAAAATCGAGTCATTCCTCGATATCCCTGTCGACTCAAAAAAGTGGCCTCACATTAGATAGAACGACGTAGCCAATTGAACTGTATTGCTCGTGTACCGGACGTGCAGCTTGAGGCCTCAAATTCTCTCTGCAACGATACTCTCACCCTAAACCAGGTCGACAGATAGCTATGCTGGTGATTCGACCAAAGATCAAAAACCGCCGCTTCACAGGTTTCGAGTGGCGCGATCGATGCGGTTCGCCTATCTTGCCGTGGACACGAAATCATTGAATTGTGAGACCTAAAATGAAAGCTGTTCGCTTCGCCCAACCGGGTGGTCCTGAAGTATTGTCCTTGACCGATATCGATCTGCCTGATCCCGAGGCTGGGCAGGTGCGTGTACGCCAGACGGCTGTTGGACTTAATTTCATCGACACCTACCACCGTTCCGGCCTTTATCCGGTGCCTTTGCCGTCAGGCATCGGCCTCGAGGCGGCTGGCGTGGTCGAGGGCGTGGGTGCGGGCGTGTCAACGCTTTCCGTCGGTGACCGGATTGCTTATGGCGCGGGTCCGCTCGGGGCTTATGCCGAAGTCTGCAATGTTCCGTCCAATCGGGTGACAAAATTGCCTGACAGCATTTCCGACGAAACGGCGGCCGCCATGATGCTGAAAGGTATGACCGTGCGGTATCTGCTGCGGGCGACCTACAAGGTAGAGGCCGGCGATACGATTCTGTTACACGCTGCCGCGGGTGGCGTAGGGCTCCTTGCATGCCAGTGGGCAAACGCCCTTGGAGCAACCGTCATCGGCACAGTCGGCAGTGAAGAGAAGGCCGAACTGGCACGCGCCCACGGGTGCCATCACATCATTCTCTACAATCAGGAGGATGTGGCAGCGAAAGTTCGCGAGATTACCGATGGAGAGGGTGTTCCGGTGGTCTATGACGGCATTGGGGCTGCCACTGTCACCGCATCACTCGACAGTCTTCAACCGCGTGGCCTGCTGGTGAACTTTGGCAGTGCGTCTGGACCGGTGACAAACTTCGACCTCGGTTCTCTGGCAGCCAAGGGGTCGCTGTATGTGACCCGACCTTCCTTGATGACCTATGTCGCCGACGATGGGGACCTCCAGGAGACGGCAGGAGACCTGATCGAAATCGTTGCCAGCGGAAAGCTGAACATCCCGATAAACCAGCGCTATGGCCTGAGTGAAGTTCGCAAGGCACACGAAGACCTGGAAGGTCGCCGGACCACGGGCGCCAGCATTATCGTACCGGGAAGTTAAAGCCAGAGCATCGTCCGACCACACTTTTCCTCATCCAGCTCCTGGTCGGCATGTCAGAATGAGGGTCCAGGATTTGGAACTCTTCTCTGTTTCGGTCCTGGGGTGTTTCTCGGAGACTTAACTTGCTTTCCGCTTCTTGTTCGATGCGGTTTTTGGGCCTTTGGGACAAGATGACGTCGACCTGCCGCGTAAGGCACGCCAGGCAGACGAGCATTTCGTCTTGCTGCAGACAAAATCGGCAATCATAGGGGATGTTACCGCGTGGGCGAGGTCAAGGTGGCGACCGGTTCCGTCTGAAAGGGTACTGACGACCATGCCGGCGAGCTTGCCGCCATTGTCAAAGACCGGACCGCCGGATTCACCTTTACGGGTCTGCAGCCGTAAGACCATCGCGTCATTGTATCCGAAGGACCGGTACTTGACGGGTCGTCCAAAACTCATTGCCGCCACGGTTCCAAAACGTGCGGTATGGGTTCTTTGACGTGGTTTGCCCAATGAAAATATGCCGCCACCGACCGGCAGGCACGGGTTAGCCACCGGAACAACCGGCGTGAGGCCAACGGGATCGGTGATCTTTATCAGCGCCATATCGGTATCGTGGCGAATTGAGAGAACATTGCCGCGGAACACCCGCCCTTTGGGTCCGGTAACATTCACATACCAACCTTTCGAGACACCAACATGCCCGGCAGTGAGAATATGACCATTGTTGTCCAGAACAAATCCGCTGCCGGACGTAACCGCTTCCGGGTCCTTGTCGTCCGCTGACTGCAGTTCCCGCAAAGTTGCTTCATAAACAACCATCGTGACATAGGAGTTGCTGGTGTTCGACAACAGCTTCTCCGTCACCTCTGGTGCTGCGTTTGCCGGTGTTGCAGTAGCCGTGCTGATGTCAAAACTACGGGGTCCCGACTCGGTCTGAAAACATCCCGAAAGGACAGAAGCTGCTGCGGCGGCAAGAAGAATACGCTTCACGGTTTTTCCAACTGTTCCAAGAGGGGGCTTAGATACTCTTCATATCGCCGCCATTTTCCAACAGCGGTTTTGTTGATCGGCTGACGCACTTGCCAAACGCTGGCGGTTTGCACCGGACGATCGACTTTGGCTGTGTCCAGATACCCATCATCCCACTCAAAGCCGCAAAATTCCACAAGTTTCTTGCCTTCTTCTCGGGGATTTGACACCAGGGTCTCATATACGGAGTCATATATTCTTACAGGAACGACCTTGGTCCAGTGATCCATGATCTTCCGATAACATCGACTCGTTAGTGCGATGCCGTCGAGTGTATAGACAAATGTCAGTCCGTCACTGAAATTCTGCTCGTAACAGGAGTGTCCCACGTCCATCAGGTCACGCCGGCAATGAATGAATTTGGCGTTGGGAAACAGCCAGGCAAGGAGGCCAATACACAAGTAGTTGCCTGGTGTCTTGTCAGTGACAAATGGATTGTCACCGGCATTTTGGCGCAACGTTTCGAGAACTCCGGTTGCTTGGATACGGGCCCATTCCGGCGGGGTATCTGGCAAGTTGTCGGGATACTCTGGAAGGGTCTTGGTGAAATTTTGTATGGCGAGTTGCTCGCCGCCCGGATGTACTCCCGGCACTGCCGCCAGAATTTGCTCGGTCAGGGTTGTTCCGGAACGAGGCATTCCGAAAACGAAAATCGGACTGTCCGTGTTATGGCCTTCGCCAGCACGTTTCCTAAAAAACTCAGGCGTGAAGGTTTCGATGACCCGATCGACGGACAAGGCATGCAACTCAGCGTTGAATGGCGATTTCCCCGCCTTGATTTCATTTGCCGTTTTCAGTGCCCGAAAAGCGTTTTCCCGGTCGCCCGCCTTGTCATATAAACGATAAAGCGTAAAACCTGCAGAGGCGCGAGAGGCATCTACGTAGGTTTGGGTGTCCGCCAGCACATTTTCGAGAATTTTGCTGGGGTCTGAATTCAGCCGCTTCATCTGGGCGAGTTTTTCGTAGGCTTCGGCAATATCGTCCCGTAACTCGATGACTTTCCGGAAATCCTTTTCCGCGTCGTCAAATCGACCAAAATACTCGTGCGCGACACCTCTCACGAAGTAGGCTTGTGGTATGTCAGGACGGGCTTCAATAGTGGCCGTGGCGTTCTTCAATGCCTGGTCGTATTTCTCGATGCGTAGCTGAGCCTGGCCCCATTTCCATAACAATCGGTCTTCGATCGGTTTGAGGGCTGCAGCCCGTGCAAACGCCCTGTCCGCCGGTTCAAAGCTCTCGAGCTCAAAAAGACAGACACCCAGGTTGAACCAAGCATCAGATAACCCAGGGTCAAGTTCAATCGCTCTATGGAAAACCTCAACCGCCTCGCGACTCTGATTGTCGGAAACCAGCGCGTTGCCAAGGGCGTTCAGAATTTCGGGATCACGCGGTGAACGTTCGAGGGCCCGCTTGAAGGTCTCTATGGCTTCATCGGATCGGTTCTGGAAATGTATACTCAAACCAAGACCGAACAGCGCGTCAGCATCGGCGGCATTTATTTCCAGGGCCTGACGGTAGAGTTTCTCTGCTTCCGTATGTCTCTTAGACTTGCGTTCGAGTTCCGCCAGGTTGAAGACGAAATAAGCGTCCCTTGGGGCCATATTGAGTGCCCGTTTCATGAGTTTCCGGGCGCTGGCAAAGTTTTCAAGTTCCGCTTCAACCGCTCCCAGTTCAGAAAGAACATCGGGATCGTTCGGGCTTTGTTTCAAGGCCTGCTTATACGCGCCTCGGGCCTCTTTAAATCGACCTCGTTCAAATTCGGTTCGGGCACGCTGAAGCTGGACTGATGTCATCAAGGGTCTCTAGGCAAAAAACGCCGTGTTAACAGAAATGTCCGTTGTTGTACGAGAATACAGACAAAAACTAAAAAGCCCGGGCATAATCGAATATGCCCAGGCCAATCTTTTAGCTCATGTGAGCCGTGTCTGGCTAGATCCTAGAAGAAGAACCATGTGCCAAACTGAACGCGGATGTTGTCGTCATCGACACCACCGACCAGCGTGCGCTCACTCCAGATACCTTCAATACCCATGCGCAGCTTGCTGACAGGCTGCCACATGTAGTTCAGGTGAGCAATTTCCCAAGTCTGGTCAGAAGCGCTGCCAAGGTTCTTGGAGCTGGAATGCGACCTGCTGTACTCGGCGTTGATCGATGATGCTTCGCTCAGACGAAGAGAACCGCCAACACCCCAACCGTAGCCTTCGTTGGTGCGGATGTCGCCGCCAACAACCACAGCACCAGCACCCGGGCCGGCATACAGTTCCTGTGCGCCGTCACCATAACCGGCAACTGCGTGCAGGGTAATCATATCGCCGAGCGGAAGGTCGATACCGCCGTTCACGCCCCAACCGAATGCACTTGAAGTCGAACCTGCACCCGTACCGTTGGCAGAGCCATCGATGTGGATTTCACGAGCGATTGCACCGATGCCAACCTGACCGCCGAGGAAGTCGAAGTTAGCTTTACCAGCCAGATCTGGAAGCTGATTGTCGTCGCCACCGGCAACCTGCGAGCGCGGGTCAAGAAGACCAACTGCCCAGGATACAGGACCTGTGCTTGACTTGATCTGGATCTGACGGACACGAGACTGCGTGAAGCCAGCTGTGCCAACCATACCGGAGAAGTCCACCGTCGGGATTTCACCAGCGAAGTGGTAGTACGTTGACCAGGACTGGCCAGCACCGAGTGTCAGGTTCGGTGTGAGATCCCATTCACCCCAGGCGTGACGCAGACGGAAGCTCGTGGTCGTGCCGAACGGGCTACCTTCGAAGTCACCTTCGATCAGGGTACGGATCTGGCCGACAGCCGTGTCGCTGCGCGAA
>JAJFHC010000277.1 GCA_021775835.1 Hyphomicrobiales bacterium
TTGATGCCGCTTGTCGGGTGAATCTGCCGGATAAGCCGTGACGCGCGGCGCACGCCTTCCGGGCCATCGCGGGGCCCGGAACGGAAATTCAGACCAAGATCAAAAGGCACCCCAACAAGACCGATATCGATCTCGTCGCTGACATCGTGACGCCGTGTCCGCATGAAGGTAGCCACATCGGCAAATCGTGGAGTCGTTGCCGCATCGACCGGCATGAAGTTCGAGTCTTGAGCCATGGTTGAGGTTCCGTATTTGATCAGTGTGGAGTTCCGATTGTCAGGTGAGTGCCGCCGTCGATCACCAGAAGAACGCCGGTAATTGCCTTGCCCCCGAGAGCAAGCCAGCCCACCGCCTCGGCAACGTCGTCAGCTTCCGTCATGCGACCCAGCGGCGCAATATCCTTCATTTTCTGCTTGAGCGCCTCCAGCCTGTCGCCCTTGAGCATATCGGCTTTCTCATGCCAGGGGGTGTCGACGTATCCCGGGCAGATTGCGTTGACCCGGATTTCCGGGGCAAGCGCACGGGCAAGGCTGAGGGTCATGGTGTTGAGGGCACCTTTCGTCGACGCATAAGCGATCGAGGATCCCAGGCCCGAGAACCCTGAATGTGACGAGATGTTGATGATTGAGGCAATCGGAGAAACCTTCAGGGCATCCCGTGCGGCGCGGATCATCTGGTAGCAGCCCGTAACGTTGACGGACTGGAGTCTTGCGAAGTCCTCTGCGTCCAGCGCATCGAGTTTATGGGGGCTGGCGAATTTCGTCGTGCCGGCGTTGTTGACCAGGACGTCGACCCGGCCAAAGCACTCCAGAACATCTCCGACAAGGCGTTTGCAGTCATTGTCGGCAGCGACGTCCGCCTGAATGGCAATACTGTCCGATCCGGCATTGCGGCAGTCCTGTGCCACCGCATCCGCGCCCGACGCGTTACGGGCAAAATTGATCGCCACGTCAAACCCTGAGTCTGCCAGCTTGCGCGCCGTGGCGGCACCGATTCCACTGGCACTGCCGGTCACGATGGCGACCGGCCTCGTTTCATCCTGCATCATGACGCTATACGAATGCCCTGACGCGACATCTCATTCATGAATTCATTGAGGGTTGCTGCGAGCCGGTCGGTTATCTCGTCGGCCTGCTCGCGGGTCGTGATCAGTGGTGGCGATGTCATCAGCCAATCGCCGAACATTCCGTTGTTCGTGCGCCGGGCGTAAAGGGAAAGACCATGATCGAGCGCAATGCGCCTGATCGTGTCGGGTGCGCGGGCCTCCGCCGGCAGGGACGCCTTGGTTTCCTGATCAGCGACGATCTCAGCGGCAATAAGAAGACCCTTGCCGCGGACATCGCCAATGATCGGGCACGAAGCCATCAGCGATCGCAATCCTGCTTTGAAATAGTCGCCGACATCAAGCGCATTGGCAATCAGATCCCGCTCATCCATCTCTTCGATGGCAGCAAGTCCGACTGCACAGGCAATCGGATTGGCATTCGCCGTATGGCCGTAGTTGAAGCCAGTGGACGCTGCGAGGGGATCAACCAGCTTTGCCGGCGCCATCATGATGCCAAGTGGGGCATAACCGGCACCGATGCCCTTCGCCAGAATGACGATGTCGGGCAGGGCGTCGGGATAGTATTGCGCCGTCATGAAACGGCCTGTGCGACCGGCACCCGACATGACTTCATCGAACACCATCAGGATCCCGTGTTGATCGCAGATCCGGCGCATCTTGGCCAGGAACCGGCCTGACAGCACATTGGCACCCGATGCCAGACCGCCTACAGGCTCCAGGAACAGTGCCAGACATGTCTCCGGGCCCACTTCCTCCACCCGTTTGGCAAACAGGTCGGCAATCCGGTCCTCGTTTTCTTCCTGTGTCAGGCCTTCGGGTATGCGGTAGGAGAGGGGCGCGGGAAGGCGTTCCGGCATCACGGCCATGCCTTCAAATACTTCCTCAACCGCCAGATCACCTGAAAGGGTAATCGAGGCAAGTGTGCCACCGTGATAGGACGGCAGCAGACTGAAAAGGCGCGTCCGCTTCTTTTCGGATCTTGACCAGGCGAGTTGGCGGGCGAATTTGATCGCCATATCGATGGCCTCAGACCCGCCGGAGACAAGAAAGGCTCGTTCGAATCCCGGCCCCGCCCGCTCTGCCAGTGCCTGTGCCAGGGCCACGTTCTCGCTGGTCCGGCTGACCCGGCAATAGGAGAAGGAAAGCTTCTCTGCCTGGGCCTTCATGGCCTCGATAATGCGTCTGTTGTTGTGCCCAAGGTTGCTCGCGATGGGGCCGGAGGAGACGTCGATGTAGCGCTCGCCCGCATCATCCCAGAGGTAGATGCCGTCGCCACGCACGATTCGGGGAAGCGGCCAGTCCGCGTCCTGCGTATAGAATATGTCCTGTGGCCCGCCGGGCCCGGTCCATCCGTCAGCGTTGGTTTCAAATCGATTTGAGTTCTGGATCATTGCGCAATTCCGATTTGCCTTTAGTTCGAAACGGTGACATTGGCACACACATGGATGTGAGGGAACGGCCGCAATGCAAATTCCATTATGCGTTCCATCATGCCGTCCAACGTTGTGTCTGAAATGCCAGAAAGACACCGGTCCAGGTTCCGTCTGCCGTTCGCATGAACAAGGCGCCGTCCTGACGCTCACGGTTGTCGTTCTCATGAGGTCCTATGCTGCCCTGGTTCATGTGAACGTCATGGACCCCGCGACCTGGTAAGAAATCGAAATAGCGGTCCCGGCGCTTGGGTTCCGGGCCCCAGGGCTCTCCAAACGCAAACACCCTATGAAGTCCCGGTGCCGACAACACGTCGACCAAAAGAGATTCGAGAATGTTTTTGAGCGTCCCGTTTGTGGAAGGTTCAACGAACGGGACCACTTTCATGTTGTCGCGGCCAAAGTCGAAACCGCCGTGGATGTAATCGAGGCGCAGGTCATCGTGTCGTTTCTGCAGAAGATCATAATTCCCGTCGGGTACCCCATCGAGTAAACCGGTAATCGGATCGGCCAAGGGCGAGATCATGTGAAACAGCAGTTCGTCGGGCTGGTTGGCCGAATGAACATTCACCGCCACACGGTGGCCGACATCGTTTTCGCGTACGTGCAGTTGCAGGTGTTTGCCGCCTTTGGGATCGAAATCGTAATCGAACCCGCAAATCTGTCCGGCCAACAAACTGTATTTGTGATTGATCGGCGTCATGGTGGCCGGCAATGCTCCAGGGGAATCTCCAGCGAACGCCGATCAGTATCCTTACAAAGCGCCAAACTGCAATACATTTGGCTGGACCGCCGCCAGAAGGGAACAGCAGGTGCCGGAAAGATTGCCTCGTTGAAAAATTCTGCGACGGAAAGTCCATGCCCCTGTCGTATAACGGCGAAGGAATGCAACATGAGCGGATATGAAACCATCGAGACCGGTGATGCGGTCGTCAAGGCGTGGATCAAGGGCGTGCCCCTTGACGATGGCGCGCGCCTGCAGCTTGAGAACATTGCGCGCCTGCCGTTCATCCACAGCCATGTGGCAGCCATGCCCGACGTCCACTACGGCCGGGGCGCGACCATCGGATCTGTCATCGCTACCCGTGGTGCGATTGTACCGGCAGCCGTCGGGGTCGATATCGGTTGTGGCATGATGGCGGTGCGCACGGATCTCACGGCCAAACGCCTGCCCGACAGCCTGGCCAAGGTGCGTTCAGCTATTGAGCGAACCGTGCCGCATGGCGGTATCGGCATCAAGGGCGGTTGGAACAAGGGCGTTCCTGCCCGTGTCGGCAACAAATATGCGGCCTCGGGCCTTGGCGATGAACTTGTCGAGCTTGAAAAACGGCACCCCTCCCTGAAAGGCGCCAACTCTTTGGTCCATATGGCAACGCTTGGGTCCGGCAACCACTTTATCGAGGTCTGTCTCGATGAAGCGGACCGGGTATGGGTCATGCTGCACTCAGGAAGCCGGGGCATCGGTAATCGGATCGGCACGTATTTCATTGAGGCGGCACGCCGGCATTTCGAAAAGCGGGCCATCGGTCATTCATTGCCCGATCGCGATCTTGCCTACTTCGTCGAAGGTGACGGTGAAGGCGAAGGCGGGATCTTTCACGATTACATGGCCGCCGTCCTCTGGGCGCAGGACTTTGCCGCCCTCAACCGGGAATTGATGATGGAGCGCATACTGGATGCCATGCGGTCATTGCTGCCGCGCTTCAAGACCGAGAAACATGCGGTCAACTGCCATCACAACTATGTCGCCCGGGAAAACCATTTCGGTGAAGATGTCTGGGTGACGCGCAAGGGGGCGGTCCGCGCCCGTGAAGGCGATCTGGGCATTATCCCCGGGTCCATGGGAGCAAAATCCTACATCGTTCGTGGCAAGGGCAATCCGGACAGCTTCCAGTCATGTTCCCACGGCGCTGGCCGGGCCATGAGCCGCGGTGACGCAAAGAAACTGTTCACCGTGCACGATCATGCCGAGGCCACGCGGGGTGTGGAATGCCGCAAGGACGCGGCCGTCCTCGACGAGACGCCGGGCGCCTACAAGGACATCGATGCCGTGATGGCCGCGCAAACCGATCTTGTCGATATTGTTCACACCCTGAAGCAGGTAATATGCGTCAAGGGGTGAGGCTGCCTGTCTCCGGAACCCTCAGACTTCCGGGTGCCCGCTGAAGAGTTGCCTTTGGGAGCGTACCAGCGTCGCAAGCTTTTCGGAGACACGCTTGATGTGAGCGTTGTGCCGGTCTTCATCGTGGCTCACCAGCCACTGATCGTGCGCCAGTTGGCGAATAGGTTCGGACACGCGTCGAAAGTCCGTCTGCAGGTCACCGATAAAGCAAGGCAGAACGCACAGGCCAGCTCCAGAACGGCAGGCTTCGAGCACCGCCTGCGTGCTGGAGCATCTGACCCGGGCGTCATGGCGGAGGTTGTCTTCCAGCCAGACCGCTGACGGTGTCTTTGGCCCGGAAGGTGTGAAAGCGATCCAGTCAAAGTCGCCCGGCAATTGGCTGCCGGTGTCGACGGAAATGCCGGAACAGCGTTGGCCCAGCGACTCGTGTCCGTAGAGTGCAAAGTTCACGCGAACCAGACGCCGCCCCGCCAAGCCTTGTGTTTGCGGACGACTGTTTCGCAAGCCCAGGTTTGCCTCACGCCGGATCAGGTTTGCAGCCGACGCACCGGTCTGTATCTGAATGGATAAGCCGGCGTCACCATCAAGCAGAACACCGACGTGACGGGCAATGAACATGCTTGTCCAGGGACCGGTCGCGATGGTCACCAACTGGTTGGGATCGGATGCGGTTCGCCATCGCTCCATTCCGATGGCGGCCTCTTCCATGGATTCCGCATGCACCAAGAACTCAACGCCCGCAGCGGTGAGCTCATAACCGTTTTGCCGGCGCACGAACAGGGACACGCCCAGGGTTTGCTCTAGCGAGACCATTCGCCGGCTCAGGGTCGGAGCGCTTGTTTTCGTTTGTGCGGTGGCCCCTGAAAGCCCGTCGGCCCGGGCAATCGCCAGGAACAGGCGAACATCGCTCCAGTTCAGTGTTTCATTCATGAAATACATATTTCGAGAATATAAGTATATAAAACAACGTATTCCATGGTTCATCTCCACTTGCGACAAACTTGTATGTCAATTCCATAATACCATAACTGGAGTGAAATTTCACATGGACGAGACACTCGTTAAGCGTCGAGGCGGCCCCCTGGCAGCAAACGTCGGGGCGATGGGGATTGGAACCTGGGCGATCGGCGGACCATTTTTCAGCGGGGAGAGGTGTCGCTATCCCACCGGTGCCGCCCTTGGCTACGGCGAGGTCGATGATGCCACTTCAATTCGAGCGATTCATTGCGCCCTGGACTTTGGTGCCAGACTGTTCGACACGTCCGATGCCTATGGCACCGGCCACGCGGAACGTATTCTGGGCGAGGCGCTCAAGGGCCGGCGGGACGACGTCACAATCGCAACCAAGTTCGGCAATACATACGATGAGAATTCTCGGACGCTGACAGGCGTGGACGTGTCTCCAACCTATATTCGCAAGGCATGTCTCGCGTCGCTCAGGCGGCTGCAGACAAATCGGATCGACCTCTATCAACTGCATGTGGGTGACCTGATGCCCGACCTGGCTGACGCTGTGGCAGACACGTTGGACGAACTCTGCGACGAAGGCTTGATCGGCGCCTTTGCCTGGAGCACAGATGACCCGGCGAGGGCGGCGCTTTTTGCTCGGAGGGAAAAGGGTGCGGCGGTCCAGTTCGACATGAATGTCTTCCAGGACGCACAGGAAATGCTTACCGTCTGCGAAACCCATGATATGGCCGGCATTATCCGGTCACCGCTGGCAATGGGGTTTCTCAGCGGCAAGTTCACATCCGAAAGCAGGCTCCCCTCCGATGACATACGCGCAAACCCGCCGCCATGGTTGCCGTTTTTCCGTGACGGTGGCCAACCTGACCCTGACTGGAGCAAGCGGCTTGCTGGCATAACCGACATCTTGACCACGAATGGCCGCAGCCAGGCGCAGGGCGCATTGGCCTGGATATGGGCACGAAGCGAACGGGCGATACCGATACCGGGCATTCGAACGGAAGCGCAAGCGAGGGAGAATCTGGGCGCAGTCGAGTTCGGTCCTCTTGATCCCGGCCAGATGGCGGAGATCGACCGGTTGTTGAACCGATCAACTTTATCCTGACCGTGTTGTCTCTCTCCGGTCCTGGCATTACGATCCACCGATAAGAGGCGACCGGCCTTCGCCATGCAAAGGTCGGTACATTCTCGTCAGCACGAAGGACAAAAAGATGACTCAAAGCTCTGGGGACGAGCGCCCGATCGTCGTGTTCGATGTTGGCGGTGTGCTTGTCCATCTCGATGGTATCGACTGGTTCCGTCGCCATGCGAACCTGGAACCCGACGAGATGCGTGCACGCTGGCTCGCTCTTGACGTCGTCCAACGCTTCGAAAGAGGGCATTTGGGCTTCGATGAATTCGCGGAAGGTGTTTTGAAGGCGTTCGAAATTTCAATCTCTGCCGACGCATTTCGTTCGGAATTTGCAACCTGGGCCAGGAGGTCGTTCCCCAATGCACGCGATATTGTCAGGAGAGTTTCTCAACGCCACGTCACCGCGTGCCTGTGCAACACCAACGAGGTACATTGGCCTGTTGTAAACGAAAGAATTGGCGTTGCCGGCTGGTTCGATCATGTGTTCGCATCACACGAGATCGAACAGGTCAAACCCGATCTGGAGAGCTTTGCCCATGTGACCGACAGTCTTGGGACCGCCCCCCACCGCATGGTTTTTCTAGACGACAGTCAGGGGAATGTTGATGCCGCCCGTTCCGCCGGTTGGAATGCCCATCTCGTCCAGGGCACTGAGATGCTGAATGAAAAACTGGTCGAGTTGCAGGTCATCTGAATTTGGATCTGCAATGGTTCCGCTCAAACCGTGTGCAAAGGTCACTGCGGAGTGCCTTCTCCTGTTCCGGGACCGGGCCCTCCTGGACCCGGACCTGGTCCTGAGCCTGTCCCGGGAGGTCCGGCAGCCGCTTCCTGGCCGCCCTCCGAAATCTGGTCGAACACCCGGTCGCCGCAGGAGGCAATGGCATCGAACTTGATATAGGCGGCGTCTTTCGAGTGCGTACTGAAATTTCGAGTCAGGGTCGCAAAGGATCCATTCTCGCAGTAAAGATTGGTCTTCTTCAGGAGAAACAAACCGCTGTTGGGCAACAACACGCGCTGCTTGTTGATGAACACGATTTGCGAACGTCCACTGTCGCGGGACGAACGACGTACGGTATCATCCATGCAATAGGCGATGGCATCGATTTCGGGATGCCCGTTCAGACGTACGCGATTGACCGTATTCTTGACGACGTCTGCAACTTTGCCACTCGCGCAACGGATTGTGTTTGAAGCGCGGTGATGCTGTGCGCTTCCGTTCAGGAGCAACACATCTCCGTTGTAGGTCACAAATCGTGCGGCATTTGCGGAGGGCGTGGAGACAAAGGACAGAGCTACACAGGCAAAGACCGCAGCCAGTGCTTTCAATGGCAGTTTCCTCATGCCAATGCGACGTACTCCGAGTTGCTTTACGTAGAACAGAGATATCATCCGTGTGCCTCCCATATTCCGGCTTCGTTGCGGCCTCGACGTCCTGGCGACGCTCGTGTTGATGAAATATATGGTGGCTGGTCCGACTTTCAAAGGCATACGGCAAAAACAAAACCCCAGACTCACGGCGCGGCGGCGTACGGTGCCCGACGTTCAGGACCTGATTTTGAATACCGGTGCACCTTCATCATACGTTTAGTTACAGAGAATGCGCCCAATCCCAGTAACAATCACGGGCGAGTTTTGTCACAGGACCCGACTGGTACTGAACGTCGTCAAACGCTGTAACTGGAGTTATCTTCGCAAGGTTGCCGGACATAAAAACTTCATCGGCGCCCCGGAAATCGTCGAATGTCAGAGTCGTTTCGTGAACCAAGCGACCCGCCTGCCGCAGTAGATTGACATGCCTCTGACGGGTAATGCCGTTGAGAAATGTTCCGTTCGGCACGGGCGTAAAGATTTCACCATCCTTGACCATGAAAACATTGGAGGTTGCCGTTTCCGCCACATTGCCCAACGGGTCGGCCACCAGAGCATTCGTGAAGCCTTTGTCGAGGGCCTCCCGCATCATACGGGCGTTGTTCGGATAGAGACTGGCAGCCTTTGCTTCGACGACGGCCATTGACAACATCGGACGGCAGAACCGGGTTGTGGTCAAGGTGGCACTCGCTGTAACCGGCGGCATGGGAATCTGCTCCAGACCGAAGGCGAACCCTGTGCTGTCCGGATCTATCGTGATGAACCCTGGTCCCGGTTCGATCGACCAGTAAAGCGGTCTGATGTATATGGCCGCGTCATCCTCAAAGTGAGTAATACCTTCCCGGATGAGATCGGCGATGTGTTCGGCCGTATGGATGGGCGTGATCCCCATGACTTCTGCGGACTGGTTGATCCGGGCGCAATGCCTGCTGAGATCTGGCGTCACGCCATCCACGTGGCGCGCGCCGTCAAAAACCAGGGTTCCGTTCCAGGTGGCATGGTCGGATGCCTTCAGGATAGCGACATCGCCCTCGTGCCAGCGTCCTTCGAAATAGGTCCAAATCACAGAACCGTGCGGCATGGCTCACCTCCTTGTAGCCGGTCACTTTACCGTTTCGCGCCGGCGATACAATCGGGACTTCCGCGAGGCAGGAAACCTCGTCACAATGCATTGCAAGAAGAGGAGGGGAGTCTCTATGGCCAGGCAGTTTCTGTATTTGTCCGAGACCACGCTGGGAAATCTGGAGATCACAACCCGTGATGCCGTTGGACAGATCGAAAAGCTTATCAAGGGCGAAGCTGAGGGCGACGTGTGGGCGCCGCCCAAAATTACCGTCTTTCCCCCCGACGACCGATACGTCATGGCCACCCTGGCAGCGGCAGACGATCCGCCCTACGTCGCCGTCAAGGCGCTGGTTCTCAATCCGGCGAACTATGCCAATGATCTGCCCCAGATTAACGGCACGATTACGCTTCTCGACAGCACCTCAGGCCTGCTTCTGGCCATTGTCGATGGCAACTGGGTGACGGCCGTTCGCACTGCCGCTCTGAGTGCCGTGGCAGCCCGCTACATGGCACGGCCGGATTCAGAGACAATTGCGTTCATCGGAAGTGGCGTCCAAGCCCGCAGTCACCTGAAGGCTTTCCACGAGTTGTTTCCGTTGACCCACGTCCGGGTGTTTGGCAGGGGGCAAAAGAACATCGAGGTCCTTTGCTCCATGGCCGGGGAACATGGTCTGTCTGCGGTCGGGTGTGAAACAGCGCAAGACGCTGTCGATGGCGCGGACCTTGTGGTGACATCCGTCACGCATTCCTCCACCCTGGTGCCTTTTCTCGACGCCAGCGCTCTGAAGCCCGGTTCATTTTCGGCGATCACGGATATCGGCGCGCCGTGGATTAAGGAGACGTTCGGTTCATTCGACCAGATCGTGGTCGACGACCTTGAACAGGAGGCCAGTTCTCCCAAGAGATTGGCCGCACCCGATCTTGTCGCCGGGGACCTTGCCGGCCTTGTCCTGGGAAACCTAGCGGGACGCGCAGGCGACAATGAACGGACCGCGTTCATTTTCCGGGCCTTGTCAATCGGCGACCTGGCGCTTGCGGGGCTGGCCTACCAAAGGGCCCTGGAAAAGGGGCTGGGAATCGCTGTTGATGCCTGAGTCTCGTTCGATCCGCTGTCTCAGATCTCAAGTCCCGGTCAACTGAAGAAACTTTTCGAACTCGTCATCCTTCATATCAACCACGTGTTCTGGTTGTGGAAATCCGCCAGATTTGACGTCGGCGACAAATTCTCCGTAAGCGGCAATCCGTTCGGTCTGAAGCCGGTCATGTTCCGCGGCGAAATTCCGGTAGGTCTTGGCATGGCGCGGAATGTGGTCACGGTTTTCACCCAACAGGTCGGCAGAGAACAGGTACTGGACGTCACAACCCGATCCAGCGCCCAGCGAAATTGTCAGGATCGATGTTTTCCGCGTGATCATGGTTGCCACGCGATGGGGGACAACTTCCATCTCCACGCCGAACGCGCCGGCTGACTCGAAATCCTTTGTTTCTTGAAACACCCGGACAGCCTGATCGGCAGTCTTGCCGACAGCCCGTAGGCCGCCGACCCATGTTGCCTTGGGCGGGACCAGACCCACATGCGCGATCACAGGGACGCCTTCCCGGGCAAGTACCTCGACCACATGCGGGCTCATCGCACAGTAGATCGAGTCTGCGCCGTCTTTCATGGCGCGAAAGGCGTCGCGCAACGCTTCAGTGGCGTCGGCATGATCGCCGTATCCCAGTCCGAACTGAAAATGGGTGTTGGGAGCGGCCGTCGGGATATCGAAATGTGGATGCCTGTACCCGGTGCCAATCATGTCCATGCCCGCGGCTTCTGCCGCCGCAGCCTGCTCGCGCGACGTGATCTGCACATAGGTAAACTGTCGTGTTCCCTTGCCGTTCAGAAGGTCAAAAACCGTAAGTTTGGACATGTTTTTCCTTTGATAGATCGCACAATCGAAATCGGTACCGACTTGGATACGTTTTCGTTGTTGCCCTCCCGACCTCCGACCTGCCTTGCGTACTACGCAATGGCGTCATCCGGTGCTTCGTCACGCTCATGCATGCCATAGTCACGCGCCACTTCCGCGACCCGCAAACGGTAGTTCTCGAAGATACCGCCTCGGCCCTTCGCCTGCGCTTGCCGGTGCTTGGCATGGCGTCGCCATCCCTGAACGGCTTCTTCGTCGCGCCAGAACGAAAGCGACAGGAGTTTCCCATCATCGGTGATGCTCTTGAACCGCTCCACGGAGATGAATCCGTCCATCTGTTCAAGTTCACTTCGCAATGCTCCGGCGATTTCCAGATAGTCGTCATAGCGCCCGCTTTTGGGCCAAACTTCAAAAATGATCACGTGCATGGCGTTTTTCGTCTCCCTGGTAACCTATTCCTGCCACTTCAATTCTCTTTGATTACAAATTGATTCTCGCAAAGGGTTTACAAAGCCACGTGTCGACAACACATCTGAAAAGGTACACTATGGAAAGGTTGGCATAAATGAATCGGTTGGGGCCATCATACGATATGGCAAAAGATGGGAACAACATTGGCGGTCTGCTGTCGCGCAGTATGATTGTCGCAATCAGCTGTGGCATTGCGCTCGTGGTGGTTATCATCATGATTTTGACCAGTGTGCCACAGAACTTCTGAACGGAGTCGTTCAGGAGGACCGTCCGGCTATGACAGGGCAACACCGTCGATCGTGATCCTGTGCATGAGCCGAAGATGGCCGTGATAGTCATTCAGGGCCAGATGCCACGTGGCCCGATTATCCCAGAAGGCCAGTGTTCCCTTTTGCCAACCAAGCCTGAGAGAAAATTCCGGCCGCGCGCCGTGCCGGTATAGAAATTCCAGAAGCGGTGCTGACTCTTCTTCTGTCCATCCGTCGAAGCGCAAGGTGAAACCCGAATTGACATAGAGCGCCTTGCGTCCGCTCAGCGGGTGCGTAATGACGACCGGATGCAGGGCGTCCTGAGTTGCTCCGTCCGTGTTTCCTATGCGCCCGTCCTTGTTGGTCTCTGACGTCCGAGCGGCTTCTCCAAAGGCGTGACGGCTTGAATGCCAGGCCTTCAAGCCGTCCAGAGTCGCCTTCATACCGTCCGACAGGGCTTCATATGCCAGGTACATATTGGCAAACAGCGTGTCGCCCCCAATCGGCGGCACCTCCCTGGCGTAAAGAATCGATCCCATTGCAGGCACCTGATCGTAAGAATGGTCAGTGTGCCACGAACTCCCGATGTTCGCTTTCTGATCCGGTTCCTTGCGAACCTCGGCAATCATCGGATAGTCGTCCGCCGCTTTGAAGAAACGGTTGACGTTGATCTTGCCCCAACGCTTTGCAAAGGCGACGTGATGCTCAGGATCCAGGTCCTGATCGCGGATTACGATCACGCCATGATCAGCGAATGCCTTCCTGATTTCTTCGAATTGGCGTTCGGGAACATCCGTACGCAGATCGACCCCACGAATTTCCACGCCTAGTGCGCTTGACAGCGGGACGACTTCGATCGTCTCAAAAGACGACGTGGATTGAACATTCATGTGACCAGACCCTCGTGTTGTTATGACGGCTCGAACGCTCATCAGTCGAGAGCAACATTCTCCCCGCGGAATTCGATACCATGCCCTGCCAGTGTGGCGAGCCAGCGACGGGCTTCCGCCACATCGTGCGCACCCATGTGAACCCCGGCTGGAATTCTGCCATCAAGCACCGCTCCGATGGTTGTGGCACCTGCAAGCGATACGGTTCGCGCCATGGCGGTTTGCCATCCGCTGCCTTTCTCGTCCAGGCTGAGCGAACCGTGCCAGCGCTCTCCGTTCGGTTTGGTGCTGGTCAAGGCGACATAGAGCAACACGCGATCCTGTTCGCCTGCCGCATAGGGATAGTCACGCCACAGTTGCTCACTCAAGGCCTGCAACGTTTCCATGTCGGCTGTCTCGACCGTGGCGAATATGTCTGCCCAAGCCTTTGTCCAGCCTTCAAGACGCAGTGTGCCGCGCACGAATGTACGAAGATTTGCCACGTCCTGCAGACCGTATTCCGGGATGTAGGCGATGCTGTCGCGATTGGCATAGACCTCGAAGGTTTCGCCAAGAACATCGATGTTCTCAACCTCTGTCCAGGCCTTGACGGTCTCGTGTTCCTGCCCATCGCGGATCGACAGAGCCTTGTTCTTGAGTGCCGTCAGGACGCCCAACGGTGTCCAGCTGAATTTGTAGCAGAAATCGTTTGGTACTGCCGGTACGCCGCCACAGTGAGACACGAAATCCACCGTACAATCGCCCGACAAGGCACCGGCAGAACGGGCTTCGTCCACCAGCACATGGGCAAACAGGTGGTCGATACCCGGGTCGACGCCACATTCGTTGACGACTGCGATGCCTTTGGATTTTGCCTCGCCGTCGAGGGCAAGCATATCGTCGGAGAGGTAGCTCGTGGTCACCATGTTGGCGCCGTGGTCCAGTGCCAGGCGGGCGACGTCGGCATGCATGGTGGCCGGCAGCATGGAGACCACCACGTCACCCGGATTTACGGCGGCGGCAAGCCGGTCCATCGTAAATTCCTCAGCCTTCAGGCTATCCGGTGTGTTGACATGCTGAAGCAGCGCCTGCGCCTTTTCCAGCGTCCGGTTCCAGATCGTCACGTTGGCACGCTCGTTTGCCAGGGCAACGATGCCGGGCCCCGACGACAGTCCGGCCCCCAGCCAATGGACCCTTGATTGTGTATTCATTTGTTCTCTCCCAGGACCGGCGTGCCTTGTTTCCAGGCAGGCCGTACAAGCCATGTAAAATATACGAGGCCAATGCGCTTTTGCGATAGGCCCCCATTCGAAATCGTCGCGGCAGTCTCTCCGCCGCAGCGATGCTCTTACGATCCAATCCGCGACAAGGCCTCGTGAAATCTGTCGAGACTACGAGCCCATACGCCCGTCTGATTGTCAACGTCAAGCGCACGCAAATGGGGCAGCATCGTCGCGGCAAAATCCTCGCTGCTCTCTCTGGGCAAGAGAGATGGCAGATTGTCAATTGCGATGAGATCAACCGGCCGCGGCGGAGCCTCAGCCACCCGGATGAACGGTTGCGCCCAGTCGGTTGGCGCCGAATAGAAGGGCAGGGGATTGATGTCACTTGTGGGGTCGCAGCTGACATCAGAGATTACAGTGAGGTTTCCTGGACCTGCCAGGTCGGCACTCGTGAGGAACGGTGGGATCTTGTCCTGGATCAGGGCACAGTTGATGAAAATGTCATGTTCGAGCAGAGCCTCCCGGTCAAGAACCCGGGTCTCTTCAATGTCCCATGACGTCACCTTTGCCTTATGCCGTGAGACCAGGTCGACCGCGCCGCGCCCGCTACGCCCAAGGGCGCCGATAACCACGACTCTGGGAGGTTCAATGCCGGTCTGAACAAGGCTTTCTATATGCTTGTCGAGGGCGCCTGCATCCTCATACGGAATTGCACCATTCTCGAGCACAGGCCCTGCGCCATGGCGGCTCCACCAATGTTGAAGCGCCAACGCCGCACCCATGTAACCCGCCCAATAGCCAAATGCCGTGACGCGCCGACCGGTCTCATCGACCATATATTCAATATCGAAAAGTGATCCCGCGCCGCGCTCAAAGCGCTGCAGGAATTCCTGCCAGCCGCTCTGTTCCTTGTAGGCATGACCAAAGAAAACATGACGGTGGCGCAAGGTCTGAACGTCGTCGGGTAACTCCTTTATCCCAAGAATGATTGCCGGATCTTCTGCGTTGATCCAACTACCGGTTTCCGCCATCGTGCATCCGGTCCGGGCATAGGTCTCATCTGGAATAATTCTGTTGGGTGACATCTCAACGGTGACCGTGAAGCCATCCGCCATCAGGCTCTTGACTCCGTCGGGCATGAGAGGTGTGCGGCGCTCCGTCGGTCTGCACTCGGCGCGCAACCAGAGATGTGGCTTGTCTGACACGGGTAAACTCCTGATTGTCGGGGATGATCAGAACATTATCACGTTTCGTAGCGCCTCGCCGCGGCGCACGGAGTCGACCGCTTCGTTTATGTCTTCAAGCGGGTACCGTCCGGATATCAGTTCATCGAGCTTGAGGCGACCCTGCTGATAAAGCTCCACAAGCCGTGGGATGTCCACCTGAACGCGTGTGGCACCCATCTTGCTGCCGATGATGCGCTTGCTGGAGTCTGCCAGCTCCAGCGGGTCGAATTCGCTCATCACACCAACCGGGACCATGCCGACGATGACCACCGAACCGCCGATGCATATCAGGCTGTGGGCCTGTTCGATCGCCGATTTCGCTCCCACCGTCACGAAAACATAATCCGCGCCCCGGCCTTCCGTCAGGGACTTGACGGAGTCTACTGCATCCATTTTCGACGGGTTGATTGTATGGGTGGCACCGAAACTGACCGCAGCTTCCAGTTTGTCGTCGGCCAGATCGATGGCAATGATCCGTTTTGCACCGGTCAGCACACCACCCTGAACAGCATTCAGTCCAACCCCCCCGGTGCCGATGACGACAATATTGCTACCCGCCGGGACGCGCGCTGTGTTGGTCACGGCACCCAGGCCCGTTATCACGCCACAGGCCAGGAGCGAGGCGGAATCAAGCGGCACATCTTTCGGAATGGCCACGGCCTGGGACGCGTCCACAGTTGCGTATTGGGCAAAGGCACCTGTGCGCAGGCCTTGTTTGATCGCATCGCCGGTGGAACTTCTCAACGGCGTGTTCGTGTCGAGATGGAACATCGATTCACACATGACCGGTGAGCCTTGTGCGCAGTAATGGCACCCGCCACAGGAACGGATCAACGTCACCACCACATGGTCGCCCACTTCAAGATGGTCGACGCCTTTGCCAACAGATTCCACAATCCCTGACGCTTCATGTCCGTAGACCGCCGGCAGATCTCCGCCCCAGCCGCCGTCCATGAAGATGATGTCGGAATGACAGATGGCGCACGCCACCATTTTCACCTTGACCTCGCCACGGCCGGGTTCTGCAATCTGCAGGTCTTCAATCTCGAGTGGTTGGCCGAATTCACGGCACACGGCAGCTTTCATGATTTACCCCTTGAGTACTCACCATAAGGCGTCTTTGATGGACCGTCGCCGGACCAATGGAATTTCTGTTCCTGCTCTAAGCAAGAGCCTGCCGCCGTGCAACTGAATTTATTTTGTTGGTGCGATCTGGCAACGTGGCCGTGGTTGTCCCCTCAGTCGGGTAACGTGCACGGTGTATCTCTGTGGTTATGCGTTTGATTTCTTGGAGTAGGGCGTTAGACATTGTGCAAGCAAACTTCTCGATCACGCCAAATATCTATGTGTGAGTTTCTAAGATCAACGCCTAATCCCAGCCATCGCCATAGCTTTCCTGCGCCTTGGGGATGAGATTGCGCCAGTCAAGGACTCCGGCGCCTTCGGCCCAGGCCCGATAGAGGTGATCAAGTTTTGCCTTCATCGGGCGGTTGCGTTCCGCAAGATCATGGAGTTCGGTGCGATCGAGATCCATCTCATAAAGTTCCCAGTCCTGCCCGAAGCGGCGAACCAGTTTCCAGTTTCCAAGCCGGATGGCGCTGTTGCCTTCGTGCTCCCAGAAGATCGGTTGCTCCCGCTGCCAGTCACGGCCCTCGAACAGCGCCTTCAAGCTTTCTCCATCGTGGGGTTGAATGGCATGTCCACCCATTTCGGCAGGGTATTCGACCCCTGTAATGTCAAGCACCGTCGGCAGAATGTCGACCACGTGCGTGGCATGATGGACCGTTCCGGGTTGTTTGATGCCGCCAGGCCAATAGGCCACAAGCGGAGTTGAGATTCCGCCTTCATGGACCCAGTGTTTGTACAGACGGAACGGGGCGTTTGACACATTGGCCCAGGGCAGGTCGTAGCTCATGAACGTTGTCGCCGATCCCGGCCTCAGTGAGGGCGTATTGCCGGGACTGCATGTGGTCCCGTCCGGCAGGTCCGTGGGATAGGATTTGCCCCATCCGTCTTCGGCCATGAACTCGGCACAACCGCCATTGTCGGACAGAAAAAGAATCACAGTGTTGTCGGCTACACCCAGCCTTTCCAGTGTCGCCATGAGTTTTCCGATGCCCTGGTCCATTCGGTCCACCTGGGCCGCATAGACCGCCATGCGCGAAGCTTCCCAGTCCTGCGTACTGACGTCCTGCCATGGTGGCGCGGCGTGATCTCTGGGCGACAGCGCCCACTGCCGGTCCAGGACACCACGTGACAGCATTTCTTCATGCCGGCCAATGCGTATCGCGTCCCATCCGCCGCGATAGGTGCCATCGTAACGGGCAATGTCTTCCTCATGGGCGTGAAGCGGCCAGTGAGGTGCTGTGTAGGCCAGGTAGAGAAAGAAGGGATCCTGTTCCTGAACCGTCTCCTCGATCATCTCGACGGCCTTTTCGGTTACGGCGTCGGTAAAATAGTATCCTGAGTCCGGGACCTCGACCCGGGCTCCGCCCTCCATCACGTAGTGGGGAAAGAAAAAGCTGCCGGCGCCGTCGATCATGCCGTAGAACTTGTCGAATCCTCTTTGAAGCGGCGTCGGATGGCGCAGGTCACCTGGCTTCCAATTGTCAGTGTCACGCGGTTCGAATTCCCCGCCCACATGCCATTTGCCCGACATCAGCGTTCGGTATCCGCCCTTTTGCATGATCTCGCCAATGGTGGCCGCATCGTTCCGGAGAAATCCCTGATAGGCCGGCGACCCGAGATCCACGATCATGTGCCCGATGCCCGCTTTGTGGGGGTAGAGCCCGGTCAAAAGTGAAGCCCGTGTCGGGCAACATCTGGCGCAATTGTACATCGCGGTAAAAAGCAGACCATTTGACGCCATGCGGTCGATGTTCGGCGTGTTGATCTCAGAACCGGTGCAGCCCAGGTCCGAGAACCCCATATCGTCGGCCAGGATTACGACGACGTTGGGTTGTGGATTAGGAGCCTCCATGCAACTCGCCTTCAGGACCGTCTGGGGCCGGAATGAGTTGGTTTGTTTCCGGTACTGCCAGCCTCGAATCGCGGAAGGTTGTCATCGACTTCAAACCAGGAAAGCTGTTCGCCCGTGTGAACGTGCCCCCTGGGAACAAATTCTTCAGGGTCGGTAAGGGCGGCCACATAGAGATGGATTTCTTCGGGAAATTCTTCGCTCTCAAAGGCCACAGGCGAACCGCAGGATCCGCAAAAGCTCCGCCGCACGCCCGGCGAGGAACGATAGACACTTGGGGTCCCCGACGTGTAGCGAAAACAGGTGTAGGGAACGCCCAGAAACGTTGTGACGGGTGACGATGTGTTTCTCCTGCAACTTTCGCAGTGACAATGCGCCACCCAGTTCGGTTCACCGCTGAATTCGAATGTAATGTCACCGCACAAACAGCGGCCCGTCCGAGCATCGGCCATAGGAACTCCTGCGTATTGATACCAACGGTGCCTACTATTGCCCCATTTCACCGCGGCTATTTTGGTCTGACGGCAAGGCGCGTTTCGCGCCGGAGTGCGGTGTACTCCAAGCGGAACGCAACAATGTCCGGAGGCCAAAATAGCCCGGCCTTCGGTGGGTTATCCTTGCCCACCGGGTGCGTTGCGGCGCTCGACCGATACACCGTATCGCTCTTCGCACCGCGCCTGCCCGGATGAGCAAGGCTAACCCATGAAATGGGGCAATAGTAGACACCGTTGGTATTGCCGGCGATTCCTACTGTGCTTCCATTCCGGCCACGCTGCAACCTGTCCAGTCGTCAGCAGCATCTGGCAACAAAAAAGGCGGGTGCCGAAACACCCGCCCTCGTGAAGAAAGAAACCTCGTCAACGCATTTTGCTGCGGACGTATTTTACGTAGTTACGGGTAATCTTGATCTTGTGCCAGCGCCACATGTTGCCAGGACCGGCATTGTAGCAACCGATGGTCGCGCCGATATTTCCCTTTGCCATCTTGTGACACTTCGACAGGTAGGCCATGCCGAGTTTGAGGTTGTTGCGTGGCTTGTTCAGATGCGCACGCAACTGGCCGTCCGACATGCGGGCCATCTTCTTGTAGCCCAGGCTGCGGGCCAGACCACGAGCCGTTGACGGCATGATTTGCATGAGACCGATTTCGCCCTGTGAACCGCGGGCTCTCGGGTTGTAGCGACTCTCCTTTGAGATCACCGCATCGACGAGACTGAATGGCAGGTTCGCCGGCTTGACCGCCTTCACCGTCGGCAGCATCGCCGCACGCCGTTTTGCAAAGTTGCTTTTCTTTGCCTTGCGAACACGTTTGGTTGAACGGGAAACGGCCTTGGCTTTTGATTT
>JAJFHC010000278.1 GCA_021775835.1 Hyphomicrobiales bacterium
TCGACATAAAGCCGCGCGACTTCATATTCGTCCTTGTAAGCCATCAGTTTGAAGAGGTAGCGCGCGACGGCGCGCGCGATTTTATCGCCGCCGGTGACGGCCGATGCTTTCCTCTGTACGTCATCGATGAAGCGGCGATACTCATTTGAATACGCGACGTTTTGATAGTCCGCCAAAAAAGCGGCGCGCTCGTTTATGAATGCGTCAAGGGTTTCCGGCGGCGTTTCGGCTTCGACCAGGCCGGCGGCTTTGAGTATCAGGTCAGCGTTTACCGCGGCGGCGCGCCCGAGCGCGAATGCGCGCTTATTCTTATCGACGGCGACGCCGTTCAGCTCAATCGCGCGTTCAATGGCGGCGAGGGACAAGGGCGCGAGACCCTTCTGCCAGGCGAATCCAAAGAGGAGCATGTTGGAGAAGACAAGATCGCCCATCAGGCGACCGGCGATGGTGTTTGCGTCGAGATGATCGACATTCTCCGCGCCGCACGCATTCTCAATCGTTTTCAGGCGGAGGCGCGACTGGAAGTCGATATTTCGATCGCGGATAAAGTCTGCGGTTGGAATAATATCCATATTGGCAATCGCACGGGTGCGGCCGTGCTTCATCACATGCAACGCGCGTTTGTCTGTGCCGACAACGAGGTCGCAGGCGATGACCGCTTCTGCCTCGCCAACATCGATACGCACCTGATTGAGGTGATCGGGCGTTTCGCCAAGGCGCACATAGCTCAGCACCGTGCCGCCTTTTTGCGCAAAGCCCATAAAATCAAGAACGCTTGCGCCTTTGCCTTCCAGATGCGCGGCCATGGTTGCGATGGCGCCGATGGTGACGACGCCGGTGCCGCCGACGCCGCCGATCAGAATGTCATAAGCGCGGTCGATGGTCGGCAGATCGGGTGCGGGCAGATCGGCGATCAGGCTCTCCAACGCATCACCAAATGCGCGGGGCTCCGGTTTTTTCAATTCTCCGCCTTCGACCGTGACGAAGCTGGGGCAAAAGCCTTTGACGCATGAATAGTCCTTGTTGCAGGAAGATTGATCGATCATCCGTTTGCGACCGAATTTCGTTTCCTTCGGCACGATCGACAGGCAGTTTGACTGTTTCGAGCAGTCGCCACAACCTTCGCAGACAAGCTCATTGATAAAGATACGTTTGGCTGGATCTGGCGCCTGTCCGCGCTTGCGCCGACGGCGCAGCTCCGCGGCGCATGTCTGGTCATAAACCAGGGCCGTGACGCCTTCGACGTCGCGAAGCTCACGTTGAACGGCGTCGAGTTCTTCACGCGGTTGAACGACAATGCCTGGCGGGAACGCGCCTTGTTGCATCGTCCGTTCGGGATCGTTGGATAATACCGCGATCCTTTGAACGCCTTCGGCAACAAGCTGCGCGGCGATCTGTGGTACCGTCAGCTGACCGTCGACGGGCTGGCCGCCGGTCATGGCGACGGCGTCGTTATATAGAATTTTGTAGGTGATGCGCGCGCCAGCTGCGACTGCCTGGCGGATCGCCATGTAGCCTGAGTGAAAATAGGTGCCGTCGCCGAGATTTTGAAAAATATGTTTGTCGGACAGGAACATCGACTTCGACGCCCAGTTGACCCCTTCGCCGCCCATCTGGATGAGGTCCGACGTTTTCCGGTCCATCCACGACGCCATGAAGTGACAACCGATGCCGGCCAACGCTCGGCTGCCATCCGGCACTTTGGTCGACGTGTTGTGCGGGCAACCGGAACAGAAATACGGAACGCGCGTTGCGCCGCCGGGCGCGTCGGTAATTTCCGACTCTGCGCGCGCAAGCGCCGCCAGCCTGTCGCCAAAGTCGAGCCGGGAGAATGTACGCTGAAGCCGGCGCGCAAGGATGGGCGCCAGCTTCGACGGCGTTAATTCATCGACCCATGAAATCAGGTGCTCGCCATCTTCGTCGTGTTTTCCGAGAATACGCTTTGGTTTTCGAACGGCGCGGTCATAAAAATACTCGTTAAGCTGACTTTCGATGATGCCGCGCTTTTCTTCAATGACGAGCACTTCCTCTTTTCCCGCCATGAAGCGTTCCGCGCCATCGGTTTCCAGCGGCCAGACAAGACCGACTTTATAAACTTCGATGCCGATTTTCTGAGCGCGCGCTTCGTCAATGCCAAGCCGGGCGAGGGCCTCCATCACATCAAAATGGGCCTTGCCGGTGGTGACGATCCCGAACTTTGCTTTGGCGTTGCGCCAGATCACCTTGTCAATCGGATTTGCGCGGGCGAAGGCGCGAATGGCGTCTTTCTTGGCGCGCATGCGCGTTTCGATCTGCATGCCCGGCAGGTCCGGCCAGCGAAAATTCAGCCCGGTCGCCGGCGGCGCAAAATCGTCTGGAACGCGAAAGTCAGGAAGCGGCGGCAGATCCACGGACGCGGCGCTTTCGACCGCCTCGGAAATGGCCTTGAAGCCGACCCACATGCCGGAATACCGTGACGCCGCGTAACCCCACAGCCCGAACTCAATATATTCGCCGATGCTCGCCGGGTTAATGGTCGGCATGTAAAACGACATGAAAGCGACGTCGGACTGGTGCGACATGGACGATGAGACACACCCATGATCATCTCCGGCGACTACAAGAACGCCGCCATGGGGCGATGATCCGTATGCGTTACCATGTTTAAGCGCATCGCCGGCGCGATCGACGCCGGGGCCCTTGCCGTACCACATGGCGTAAACACCATCGACGGTTTTGGTGTCTTCGACTTCAACCTGCTGCGTGCCGAGGACGGCGGTGGCCGCGAGATCTTCATTGATCGCCGGCAGAAATTTGATGTCGGCGTTATTGAGAAAATCTTTGGCGCCCCACATGGCCTGATCGACAGCGCCTAGCGGCGAGCCGCGATAGCCGGAGACAAAGCCCGCCGTGTTTAATCCGGCGCGTTCGTCCATACGCCGCTGCATTAACAAGATGGCCACAAGGGCCTGCGTA
>JAJFHC010000279.1 GCA_021775835.1 Hyphomicrobiales bacterium
ACAAGACCGTTCCCCGGCCATTTGAGTCGGGGTCCATGGACGAATACCAAGGGCTGCCGCGGCTGGGATTGGATTCCGGATCAAGTCAGGGAAACGGGCCGTAGTAGCGGCGTGTGTCACACTCAATGTCCGAGGAAGGCGAGAAACGAAGAGCCTTCTGCCGTTTCAAAGTGGCAGGAATCGCGCGGATTAAACAAAAATTGATTTAACGCTCACTGCCAGGAGTGGTTGTCCGCCTGCCGCGCCTCATAGCTGTCGATCGCGTCGGCCTTCTTCATGGTAAGGCCGATATCGTCGAGACCCTCCAGGAGGCAGTGCTTGCGGAAGGGATCGATGTCGAAATTGATCGTACCGCCATCGGGACCCTTGATTTCCTGGGTCTCGAGATCAACCGTCACCATGGCGTTGGCACCGCGGCTGGCGTCGTCCATGAGCTTTTCCACGTCTTCAGAGGGCAGGACGATCGGCAGGATCCCGTTCTTGAAGCAGTTGTTGTAGAAAATGTCTGCAAAGCTTGTGGCAATCACGCAGCGGATGCCGAAATCAAGCAGAGCCCAAGGGGCGTGCTCACGGCTCGAGCCGCAGCCAAAATTGTCTCCCGCGACCAGGATCTGGGCATTGCGGTAAGCGGGCTTGTTGAGCACGAAGTCGGGCTTTTCCTCGCCGTCGGTTGTGAAGCGCATCTCATCGAACAGGTTCTGGCCAAGGCCAGTGCGCTTGATGGTCTTGAGAAACTGCTTGGGGATGATCATGTCGGTGTCCACGTTGATCATCGGCAAGGGAGCCGCGACGCCCGTCAGGTTGGTGAACTTGTCCATGGGTTTCCCTCTAGTTTTGTTTCATCTCGCGCACATCGACGAACCGGCCGGCGATTGCAGCACCTGCCGCCATGGCCGGGCTGACCAGGTGCGTGCGTCCGCCACGTCCCTGACGGCCTTCGAAGTTGCGGTTTGACGTCGAAGCGCAACGCTCTTCCGGTTCGAGTTTGTCGGCGTTCATGGCAAGGCACATGGAGCATCCCGGTTCGCGCCAGTCGAAGCCGGCTTCAATCAGGATCTTGTCGATGCCTTCGGATTCTGCCTGTTCCTTGACGATGCCGGACCCCGGCACGACCATGGCATTGACGCTTTCAGCAACCCGCCGTCCTTGCGCCACGGCAGCAACAGCCCGCAGGTCCTCGATCCGCCCGTTGGTGCACGAACCGATGAAGACCCGGTCGACAGCCACATCCGTGATCGGCGTTCCTGCCGTCAGGCCCATATAGGCCAGCGAGCGTTCCATCGCGGCACGCTTGCCTTCATCGGCAGCATCGGCAGGATCTGGTACCCGCCCGCCGATCGTGATCACGTCCTCGGGGCTGGTTCCCCAAGTCACGACCGGTGGTAGGTCGGATGCGTTGAGGACCACTTCCTTGTCAAACATTGCAGTGTCATCTGACCGCAGCGTCTCCCAATAGGCCAGGGCCCGGTCCCAGTCGGCACCCTTGGGCGCCATCGGCGTGTCCTTGATATAGGCAAACGTCTTTTCGTCGGGCGCGATCAGCCCTGCGCGGGCGCCGCCTTCGATCGACATGTTGCAGACGGTCATCCGGCCTTCCATCGAAAGCGCGGCTATGGCGTCGCCGGCATATTCCATCACGTGACCTGTTCCACCGGCCGTACCTATCTCACCGATGATCGCCAGGATAATGTCCTTGGCGGTCACACCCTCGGTCAGAGCTCCATTGACGGAGATCCGCATATTCTTTGCCTTGCGCTGGATCAGCGTCTGGGTGGCAAGCACATGCTCGACTTCTGATGTGCCGATGCCATGGGCAAGGGCCCCGAAGGCGCCGTGAGTGGAGGTATGGCTATCACCGCACACGATCGTCGTGCCGGGCAGGGTGAAACCCTGTTCCGGTCCGATGATGTGAACAATTCCCTGGCGGCGGTCGGACGTCTCGAAATAGGGGACACTGAAATCACGACAGTTCTGTTCCAGGGTTTCGACCTGAAGTCTGGACTCCGGATCGTCTATACCCATGGCCCGATTCGTCGTCGGAACATTGTGATCGGCAACCGCCATGGTCTTGGACGGCGCACGCACCGTCCTGCCGGTCATCCGCAATCCTTCAAACGCCTGAGGACTCGTCACTTCATGGACAAGATGCCGGTCGATATACAGAAGGCAGGTACCGTCCTCCTGAGTGTCGACCACATGGTCATCCCAAATCTTGTCATAAAGCGTCGTAGGACTCGACATCGAGCGATCTCCCGCGTTTCGAACCGGCATTGCAGCCGTCTCACAAACTGCCGTCACACTTACTTACACAACCGACGGACGGTGGTTTCAGCCTCAGGCCTTGGCCTTGGCGTCCTTCTTTGGCCGGTGATCCTGCTTTTCAGCGATACGGGCCGATTTGCCGCGGCGCTCACGCAGGTAGTAGAGCTTGGCGCGGCGAACACGACCACGGCGCATGACCTTGATCGAGTCGATCGCCGGGCTGTAAACCGGGAACACACGCTCCACGCCTTCACCGTAGGATATTTTGCGAACCGTGAAGTTTTCATTCAGGCCCGAACCGGCGCGCGCAATGCAAACGCCCTCGTAGGTCTGAACACGCTCGCGCTGTCCTTCCGTAACCTTGACGTTCACCTGCAGCGTGTCGCCCGGTGCAAACGTCGGCACCGGCCGCACTTCCGCAATGGATGCCGCCTGCTCTTTTTCGATTTCTTCAATTATATTCATGGTCCTAGCCTTTCTTGAACCACACCCCAAAACGGGGCCTTCATTAAAATCCTGGGATCTGAAATAGAGATCCCGCTCAATCATTCTCCTCTGTGGAACCGTGCCCGTTTTTATGCACCGTCCACAGATCCGGTCTGCGTGTCCGTGTTAACGCCTCGGCCCGTTCACGCCGCCAGTCGGCGATCGCACCGTGGTTGCCGGACACAAGAACCGGCGGTATATCGCGCCCCGCCCATGTCTGGGGCCGGGTATAGTGCGGATACTCCAGTAATCCGCTTTCAAAACTCTCCTCGTCACCGGAGGCCTTTTTTCCCATCACGCCCGGCAACAACCTCACCACCGCATCAATCAGAACCATGGCGGCGATCTCTCCACCCGAGAGCACATAATCGCCAATACTGACTTCCTCTACTGACCGTGCGTCGATCACCCTTTGATCAACGCCTTCGAACCGGCCGCAGAGCAAAATTGCACCCGGCGTTTCCGTCAGCCCGCGCACCCGTTTCTGCGTCAACGGTCTGCCGCGCGGCGACAAATAGATTACCGGTCGACCATCCATCCCTGCACCCGCCGCGTCTAGCGATGCATCGATGACATCGGCCCGCATAACCATTCCCGGGCCTCCACCAGAGGGTGTGTCGTCAACCGAGCGGTGTTTATCGCGTGCAAAGTCGCGAATGTCCACCGTTTCCAGAGACCACGTCCCTGCATCCCTGGCCCTGCCGCATAGACTGGCATCGAGGGGCCCGGGAAACATGTCCGGCAGAATCGTCAGCACCGAGACCCTCCATCCGGCATTCATTCCGGGCCCGCCTCGGAAACATCGCCTTGTGCAGGTTCCTCTTCATCCTCCATTTCCGGCATCGGCTTCACAACAAGCCTTCTGCCGTTCAGATCGATCTCCGGCACGCATTCGCGCGTAAAGGGAACGAGTATTGTATCGCCACCTTCTACCGTTTCGATCTCGACAATGTCACCGGCTCCGAAATCATGGACGCTGGCAACCGTGCCCATTAACACTCCTACGGCATCAAAACACTCAAGTCCGATCAGGTCCGCATGATACCATTCGTCTTCTTCTGTCTCCGGCAGAACGTCGCGGTCCACATAGAGCCGCGTTCCTTTCAGGGCTTCGGCCTGATTTCGGTTGCCGACCCCCGACAGCCGCGCCGTCACCTTGTCTCCCGAAACCCGGACCGCCGACACCTTGAAGCGCTGTAGCCCGTCTTCCGTAGTCACTGGCCCGTAAGACCCGACATCTTCCAGGTCTTGCGTGAACACCTTGAGCCGGACGTCGCCACGAACCCCGTGAGCCCCTGACACGGCAGCCAGGCAAACCCTCTGCGGTACCTGTGGTCCGTCGGTGCTCATGGAACAGCCCCTCCCTGAATTCAGGAAGCGTCGGCCGCAGCCTCTTCACCGCCAGCCGTGGAATCTGCAGCGGCGGCCTTGGCATCTTCTTCCGCCTGAGCGGCTTCGGCGAGGCGTTCTTGTGCCTTTTTGCCCGGCAGCGCCTTCTTCGGATTGCTGCGTGCCTCGCGTGTCATGATGCCGGCGGCATCGAGAAAGCGCAGGACGCGGTCTGTCGGGCGCGCACCGTGGCTCATCCAATGTTTGATGCGGTCTTCTTCAAGGGTAACCCGGTTGTCGGCGTCCTTGGGGAGCAGTGGATTGAAAGTCCCCAGTTTTTCGATGAACCGGCCATCGCGCGGCGAGCGGGAATCCGCAACCACGATGCGATAATAAGGCCGTTTTTTGGCACCACCCCGGGCCAGTCTGATTTTCAATGCCATGTTAAAGTGTTCTCCTGCTTAGCTTTTTCGTATTGTCCATAGTCCGGCACCTTCATGGAGCCGGGAGATTTCGACGTGATTCTATTTCTTCTTGAACGGGAACTTCGGCATGCCCCCAAGTGGATTGCCGCCCAGACCGGGAAGACCGCCGGGCATTCCCGGACCGCCTAGTCCCGGCATGCCGCCCGGAGGCAGACCTGCAGGCAACTCCGGTGGCGCACCGTCTGCCGCCATCTCCGGCATGCCGCCGCCGAACAAACCGGCCAGACCGCCCTTGCGGCGCCCCAGTTTCTTCATCATGTCCGCCATCTGGCGGTGCATCTTCAGGAGCTTGTTGATCTCCTGCACATTGGTGCCTGAACCTGCCGCTACCCGCTTCTTGCGTGAGGCATTCAGAAGCTTCGGGTTGCGTCGCTCCTTGCGGGTCATCGAGCTGATGATCGCGGCCTGATGCACGAACACCGAATCGTCCAGATTGGCATCGGCAATCTGTTTCTTCATCTTACCGACGCCCGGCAGCATGCCCATCATTCCGCCCATGCCGCCGATCTTCTGCATCTGCTTGAGTTGCTCCGCCAGATCTTCCAGGTCGAATTTGCCCTTCTGCATCTTGGCGGCCATCTTGTTGGCCTGTTCGACATCGATCGACTCGGCGGCTTTCTCAACCAGCGAGACCACATCGCCCATGCCGAGAATCCGGCTGGCGATCCGATCCGGGTGAAAATCTTCCAGTTCGTCGATTTTCTCGCCGGTGCCCATCAGTTTGATCGGCTTGCCGGTCACGGCTCGCATGGAAAGGGCCGCACCGCCGCGCCCGTCGCCATCGACACGCGTCAGGACAATGCCCGAGACACCGATCCGTCCATCAAATGACGAGGCGACATTGACCGCATCCTGCCCGGTCAGCGCATCGACCACCAGCAGCGTTTCGTGAGGTTTGGCGACATCGCGGATCGACTCGGTTTCTTTCATCAACTCGTCGTCGATGTGCAACCTGCCAGCGGTATCCAGCATGACCACATCGAACCCGCCAAGCCTGGCGGCCTCCATGGCCCGGCGCGTGATGTCGACCGGCATCTGGCCGGTCACGACCGGCAGTGTTGCCACATCGATCTGCTCGCCCAGGACCTTCAGTTGTTCCTGCGCTGCCGGCCGCCGGACGTCCAGCGATGCCATCAACACCTTGCGCTTTTCACGGTCTGTCAGCCGTTTGGCTATTTTTGCCGTTGTCGTCGTCTTGCCCGAGCCTTGCAGGCCGACCATCATGATGGCAACCGGCGCGGGCGCGTTGAGGTCGATGGTTGACGCCTCCGACCCAAGCATTTCCGCGAGCTGGTCGTTGACGATCTTGACCACCATCTGGCCCGGCGTCACCGATTTGACCACATCCTGCCCGACCGCACGTTCCTTGACCGTGTCGACAAACGACTTAACCACATCGAGCGCCACATCGGCCTCGATCAAGGCCCGTCGGACTTCGCGCATGGCGGTGTTCACATCGGATTCCGACAGCGCACCGCGCTTGGTCAGGGAATCGAATATGCCACTCAGGCGGTCTGAAAGGGTCTCGAACATGGAGTGCTTCTGATCTCTTCCAAGGTCAATCAAGTTTTCAGCTCAACGCAAAACGCATCCGCGGGCGAAAACTCGCTGGCGGATGTTAACCCCCATGGCTCGATGGCCTGGCGGCGGCAAGACGGTCGGCGTCCTTGCTGAATTGAGATGTGTAATAGGCAAAAAGGCAGGGGCCTGTCAATAGAACGCTTGGCAGACCTTTGATCGAGAACAGGAACGAGCCCGGGAGAGGCGCCACCAACACACACGTATCACGGGGCTGCATGGGGCATTGTGTGTTGCCTGACTTTCTGATCACAATACCGTAACAGATAAGAGCAAGCGTGAGTTAGGATGACGGAAGCCTCAACATTTTCGAGCGCGGCCTATGGTGGTCCGGGCTGGGTGCCGCGCGCAGGCAACCATGCCGGCGAAATGGGAAGCCTCTGGCAAGGCGGTATCGACAGCGAGTGGCGCCGGTTGCGCTCGGTCCTGTTGCGCCGGCCCGGTCCCGAGATCGTCGTGGACGACCCTAACGCGGCACAGCAGTTGCAGGCCCTAGATCTTGGACGGGCGCAGGCAGAACACGATCAACTGACCCAAGCGTATGATCAGTCCGGTATTGACGTGATCGCGACACCGGACACGCTGGCGCCGACGCCGAACCGCATGTTTTGCGCCGATCTTTTTGTCATGACGCCCCAGGGAGCCGTGTTGGCACGCCCCGCCTCGGCAGTACGCGCCGGCGAAGAGGTCGCCACCGCTCAAGCGCTTGCCGTGGCCGGTGTGCCCATCCTGCGAACCTTGTCGGGGACAGCGACCTTTGAAGGTGCTGATCTGCTCTGGCTGGACGCGGAGACTGCCTTGATTGGCCGTGGCCATCGAACCAATCAGCAGGCGATTGACCAGATTTCAGCCCTCTGCTCAGAGATTGGCGTCAATCTCGTGGCCGTCGACATGCCTTATGGGACGATGCATTTGATGGGGATGCTCAGAATTGTAGACGAAAACCTCGCCATCGCCTGGCCCCGCCGCACACCGCATGCAGCTGTCGCCCTTTTGCGAGACCGTGGCTACCAGGTGGAATTTCTGCCCGACGGCGACGCGGCGCAGAACAACCGGGCTATGAATTTTGTCACCCTCGCCCCGCGCAGGATCCTCATGCCGGGCGGCAACGATTCGACACGGACCTGGTACGAGTCGCTTGCTATCGAAGTCCTGGAAACGCCCATGTTTGAGCTCAGGAAAGCAGCGGGCGCCGTCGGTTGCCTAACCGGCATCGTTGCCCGGGAAATGGCGTCCCACGCTGAACGCTAACCGCGTCGGGGGATTGCTCTATCTGTTGGAGGTGCGGCTCGTGCAGGCGTAAACCCTGATACTGCAACGGCCGGAATTCCGGCCGCAGGATCTGAGTGCCTCACGATAGGCCCGGTTGCGCGACGTACCCCATCCGGATCCCCACCCCGTCGGCCCGTTGGCAACGGCCCCGCATCCATTCCTGAACCAGATGGCAACGCGGCATCCACGGGACCTTTTTCTGCACTCGCGGAGCGCTCTCTTTTCCGCGCCACGGCGAGAAGAATAATCGAAGGAATAGCCGTGTCCCCCCGAATTTGGCGCATAGGCGATTGCGCCATAGTTCTGCGCTTTAGCTTGCACATTCAGGACACCAAGCATCAGGACACCGAAGACCAGAACCATCAATTTCCTAGACATCACGAATTCAGCCCCTTTCCGTTATCCGGCTTCGAATGAGTATGCACTCTCCGAACAGCCACTTGCGATTAATCGCCACTGTAGCACAATGGTCAATCGGCGGGGAACCCAGCCCCGCAATGTCGCGCGAGGAACTGTCGTCAGTATTATCTGTAGAGCGACCGATCGTGACCAACCTGCAATTTTGTATGCTTCGGCAATTCCGCGGCACAATCGGTGCAACTTGGTCTAGGGTCTGTGAACACCGCAGGTCCTCGATGAAGCAAACAGGAACATGACGGCGAATATGCAACATTGACGGGGTGTGAACCAAACAGGCGTATAAATGTCAGGAACGATTACACTACCGACCTGGTTTGCCGTGCTGGCTGTAGCCCTGGCGACATTGGCGGTAATCAATCATTTTCTGCTCCCCGCAGCGCGCTGGATGACACGTCGGTCCGTCAACAAGGCAATCGCCGACGTCAATGAGCGTTTCAGTCTAAAATTGCCTTTGTTCCAACTCACCAAACGGCAGGTGCTCGTCGACCGTCTGGTCTATGATCATGAGGTGCTTGAAACAGTTGCCCGTGTCGCCGATGAACGGGGCGTAACCCGGGATGGCGTAATGGCGGAGGTGGTGGCATACGCTCGCGAGATCGTGCCGTCCTTCAATCCTTACATCTACTTCAATCTGGGGTACCGGACGGCCCGTCGATTCCTGCGTTACTTCTATCATGTCCGCGTTGGTTGGGTGCACAGTGCAGCACTCCAGACCTTTCCAAAGGAAACGTCGATTGTCTTTTTCATCAATCACAGGAGCAATCTCGACTATCTGCTCGTCACTTATCTCGCATCACGGAGGGCAGCATTATCCTACGGAGCAGGAGAATGGGCACGGGTCTGGCCCTTCCGGTCGGTCTTGCGGCTCGCAGGTGCCTACATCCTGCGCCGCAACCTCGACAATCCGGTCTATCGTGTCGTGCTGAGAAGGTATGTCCAGATGGCCACCGCCGCCGGTGTGCCGCACGCCATATTCAGCGAGGGTTCATTGTCACGAAACGGCATGGTCAACCCGCCTAAACTGGGATTGCTCAGCTATGTCTGCCGGAGTTTCGATCCAGCAGGCATCAACGATATCGTTTTTGTTCCCGTTGGGACGAACTTCGATCGCGTCGTCGAACAGAGGACTCTGATCGCAAACGTGAACACGGATTACCGAGGTCGGGGCACCGGGTTTGTGCTGGGCTCCACGTTGGCCTTTCTTGTCCGGCAGATCTGGCGCAAAATCACCGGACGCTGGCAGGGATTCGGCGTAGCAGCAGCCAATTTTGGTGAACCTCTTTCCCTGCGCGAGTGGTCTAAACACAATGAACTGTCTTTTGCAGCCCTTGAAGCCGAACCGTTGTTCGCAGCAGTCGAAGCTCTGGGTACCGAACTTCACGACAGGATAATCGACACGATTCCCGTTTTGGCAGTGCCTCTGTTAGCCATGGTGGTGCTTGAAAACGACGAACCCGTGACCCAGAGTCAACTTGAACAGTCGGCACTGCAGAGACTTGAGCGCCTGCGCCATCTGGGCGCACATCCTGGCATTCCGGAGGGCACTGAAGAAACCGCCATCGCTGAAGGTCTTGAGTTGATGCGTCGATTGGATTTGATAACTGTCGCAGATCATGGAAACGTCGTACCGAACCCGGATGAGTTGGACCTGCTCCGGTATCATGCAAATTCGATTATTCAATTGAGCGCTTCGCTCGAAGCGAAGTGACGGCGTCTTTTTCATGAAAACAATACAACGTCAAACCTCTCAGGAACTTCTTGTCGCGGCCCTGCGAACGCCGTTGGGAAGCCTGATTGCCCGACCATGGTTCGACCATGTTGCCCTCAATACAATTGCATACTGGTTTTTCCCCCTGTCACGCTTGTGGGCAGCGGCGCGCGCCGCAGAGGGTTCGGTAGAGTCATTTTTCGATAATGCCGGAATTATGCCGACCGACAAACGCGCCGAACGCGTCAGACGAAGCCTCGATCAGTTCGAAAACGTCCGTCTTCGTCTGCAGGATACTGAACGGGAATGGGAAAGGGTCATTTTTGGCGCGGATCTGCCCCCTCCAGGTGCCGCACAGAACGTTGAGGATAAGCGCCTCAGCCAGCGCCATCGGTACAACAATCTGCGCCGCATGTTCATCCCATTGCGTTTCGCTGAAAAGGTTCATCCGGTCCGCTGGCAGATCCCTTCGCCGGACGATGTCAGTGCGGTTTATGACACGTTGCTGCCGGATCCCGCCCGGGCCTTTGCCCCTCCTGACCCGATGCCGACGGTCACTGTCTCCCAGGAGCTGTACACCGCGGACGGTGGGAAAAATTATTGGTTGCGGTACAAGTCGCCGTCGGCGCGCATGAACGACCAGGTGATCGCGCGTGTTTATGAACCCCGTGATGCCGAAGACGCACCAACTTTGATTTTTGGACATGGCATCTGTGTCGAATTCGACCATTGGAAAGGGCTTGTAGATGAAGTCGAGGCCATGGTGAAGATGGGCATCCGGGTCGTGCGGCCCGAAGCACCCTGGCACGGGCGGCGTGTTCCCGATGGCATGTATGGCGGCGAAAAGTTCATTGCTACCGCACCGATGGGTGCACTGGATCTGTTCACATCTGCGGCGCAGGAGTGGTCCGTGATAATCGACTGGCTCAGGCGCACCACCAAGACGCCCATCGCCATAGGCGGCAGCAGCCTCGGTGCCATGACAGCTCAAATCATCTCCGACAAGGCCCGTTTCTGGCCGGAACGGTTGCGACCGGACGCAGCTTTCCTTGTCACGCATTGCGGACATATCGAAGACGCTGTTGTTCATGGCAAGCTGGCAAAGGTCTGGGGTATCGCAAAGGCAACCATTGACCATGGCTGGCGAACCGACCTGATACGCCGGTACATGCCTTTGCTGGAGACCGAAGGCCGACCCATAGTCGGCCCAGAGAACATCGTGACCGTACTGGGGGACCATGACAACGTGACGCCCTTCGACAGCGCACGGCTCCTTATTGATGAGTGGAACGTGCCGGCAGAGAACAGATTCGTTTATCGCCGCGGTCACTTCAGTGTGCCGGTCGGCATGATGCGCGACCATGCACCGCTCATTAGGCTGCGGCAGATCCTGGACAAGATTTCGGCCGAGGCTTCGCCGCCCGGATAATGCCATCTGGAGAAATGTCTAAGTAACCTCTCGACGCCACCTGGGCGCATCTCACTCTGACCATGGCCCGATTGCAGGGCCCCATCCATTATCGCCTGTTAGGCCGCTGAAGCCTCTGCCCGGTCGTGATGATGACAACCTGGTATCCGTGGAACCGGGTAGTCTGTACCAGCACCCGGTTTGTTCTCGTACACACAAGCAATGTTCACTTCTCGTATTGTTTGCACAAAACTCTGGTCAATCGCAGCTTTATCGCCATATAACCCGCGTAATGACCGCACACACCGACCATATTCCGTTCCGCAAGATGAACGGCCTCGGCAATGACTTCATCGTGCTCGACGCCCGGACCCGCGACATCCCGCTTGATGACGATAAAGCGAGTCGGTTGGCCGACCGGGAATCGGGCATCGGATGCGATCAGCTGATCACGCTTGAGACATCGAAGGTCGCCGACGTTTTCATGCGTATCCGTAACGCCGACGGCGGCGAAGTCGATGCCTGCGGGAATGCAGCTCGCTGTGTGGCCGATCTGGTGGCCCGCGAAGCCGGCGAGACTACCGTTTCCGTCGATACCAATGCAGGCGTTCTCAACTGTGCGCTCAACCCGGACGGCACGGTTACCGTCGATATCGGCACACCGCGGCTGGCATGGCACGAAATTCCCATCGCCGAGGAAATGGACACGCGTCAGATCGAACTGCAGATCGGTCCCATAGATGAGCCCATTCTTCACAGCCCCAGTGTGGTCAATGTCGGCAATCCTCATTGCATCTTCTGGGTCGATGATGTTGAGGCCTTTGATCTGCCACGGGTCGGCTCACTGCTCGAATATCATCCGATCTTTCCCGAACGGGCCAACATTTCGCTGGCCCACGTGACCTCGCGCGGGAGCCTGACACTCAAAGTTTGGGAACGCGGTGTCGGCCTGACCCGGGCCTGCGGCACGGCAGCCTGTGCCGCAGCCGTAGCCGCCGTGCGCAAAAACCTGACGGACCGCCAGGTGACGGTCACTCTACCGGGCGGCCCCCTCGGGCTGGAATGGCGCGAAAGCGATAGCCACGTGCTCATGACCGGACCGGTGGCCTATGACTTTGAAGGCATGCTCGATGCTGAAAGCCTGGTCCGGGTCGCGCCATGACCGACCTCGACAGCAAGAGCGCAAACACCTGTGCAGACACCACCACGTCGCCGGGGACGGACATCGTCACTTTCGGATGCCGGCTCAATACTTACGAGTCCGAAGTGATGCGGCGCAATGCCGAAGACGCAGGTCTTGACGACGCCGTCATATTCAACACCTGCGCAGTTACAGCAGAAGCCGTGCGCCAGGCCCGTCAGTCCATTCGCAAGGCGCGGCGCCAACGTCCGGATGCACGGATCATCGTGACCGGCTGTGCCGCACAGATCGATCCGAAGGCGTTTTCGGAAATGGACGAAGTCGACCTCGTGCTCGGCAATCAGGAAAAGCTCCAGCCGTCACAGTTCCGTATCAACGATTTCGGGATCGGCGAGGAAGAAAAGACTCGGGTCAATGACATCATGTCCGTGACCGAGACCGCCGGTCATCTGATCGACGGGTTCGACGGCCGGGCCCGGGCGTTTGTCCAGATCCAGAACGGCTGCAATCACCGCTGCACTTTCTGCATAATCCCGTTCGGTCGCGGCAATTCACGGTCGGTGCCGGCCGGCGACGTGATTCGCCAGATTGAGCGCCTTGTTGACAACGGCTATCGCGAAGTTGTCCTCACCGGCGTGGACATCACGGCCTATGGCGCCGATCTGCCCGGGGCATTGTCTCTGGGCGGCCTGGTTTTGAAGATACTGGAAAAGGTGCGTTCGCTGCCGCGCCTGCGAATCTCGTCCATCGACTCGATCGAGGCCGACGACGCGCTGATGGATGCCATTGCCAACCAGCCGCGTCTGATGCCGCACTTGCATCTGTCGGTCCAGTCCGGCGACAACCTGACTTTGAAGCGGATGAAGCGCCGGCACTTGCGCGAAGACACCATCGCGTTCTGCGAGCATGTGCGCCGCTTGCGGCCCGATATGGTTTATGGCGCTGACATCATTGCGGGGTTTCCTACCGAGACCGATGACATGTTCGACAATACGCTTCGTCTGGTCGATGACTGTGGTCTCACATTTCTTCATGTGTTTCCCTATTCAGCGAGACCGGGCACGCCGGCAGCCCGCATGCCACTTGTCAACGGCACGGTGATCAAGGACCGCGCCCGCATCCTCCGCGAGAAGGGCGCACAATCGCTTGAACGTTTTCTCGACAGCACGGTCGGGCAACGTCAATCGGTTCTCATGGAAACCACACACACAGGCCGGACCGAACAGTTTGCGCCGATCCATTTCCCGGACGCACTGTGTACAGGTTCCGTTGTTCTGGCCAAAGCCGTCGCACACAACACGAAAAACCTTGAAGGCCTGCCCGTCGCATGAGCACCGAGAAAAAGGGATTTCTG
>JAJFHC010000280.1 GCA_021775835.1 Hyphomicrobiales bacterium
GCCGCGGCGCCGGTCGCGGCGGTCGCCGCCGTTGTGGTTCCCGCCGCTGCGAACGAAGCGAACAAGGTTGACACTATTGCCGTCATGCGGCGATCTCCTTCTTGACCGACCGCACGGTCAAACGGCCTGGCACGGTCTGGGTGACTGTCAATTGCGCGGTCTCCGTCCATCCCGGCATGCCCTCGGCGCGCAATGTGCCGGTGAACGGCAAATCTTCCGGCGCCGTGTCCAGCAACGTGTCATCGAAGTTGGTAAGCGGGAGATCGATCGTATCCCCGCCATTGGCGATGATCGCGACACTGGTTGTGTCCTTGACCGACAGGTCGCACTCGTAAACCCGTTTCTGCTTGGCGAGGGGTACGCCGGCTTCTTCTTCGGGCTGGTAGGGCGTGTCCGTTGCATATGGCGCATGCCAGAAACCGCATCGCGCTTCGCTGACTTCCTCGTCCAACGTGATCGTTCCGTTGGTGACGGTGTATTCACCAAAATACTCGCCATCGGCATGGACGTGCATGTCCTGGCCTTCGAAGGAATCGAGCCCCGTCAGTTCTGACGATGCAGGATCTAGCGCGTACTCCATGGCACCATCCAGGAGCTTGTCCGGCTCCATCTTCTCCAACACCAGGCGATCGGTCCCACTGACATCGCGTTGAGCGATCCACCAGGTATCCTGTTCCGCATCGACCATGATCGAAACCACATCAGCGTCGGCGACCCGATGGGGCACAAAACCTGAAACGTCCTGGGTCCGCAGCAACGTGACCGTCACGAACGAACCGTCGCCATTTACGAGAAAGATCAGATCGGCGTCGTTTTTCTGAACCGACCGGCGCAGGGCAATGTCGATCGGATCATCGACCAGGCTTGCCGAAATGACACTGGCGTTGTCCGCCAGAAAGTTTTGCTCCAGCTCGGAATAGGTCAGGCTTCGCATTGTCTGGCCGCCGCGCTGGATGTAGAAACCCGCATTGTCCGACGACACGATGCGGACGCCGGCGGAGATTCCAGGGGCGTCGGACTTCAGGCGCTCCGGCACGTCTTCCGCGTCGAGGACCGCATTCTCCAGGTGCCAGACCGCGGCGTCGGTCAAGAATGTCACGGTACGGTTGACCGTAATTTCCCTGATCGTGTTGATGTCGTTGTCGTCGATATCGTACTGCATGGCCGCGGTGGAGCCATCGAGCGACGTATCGAGATTGAACGGATCGCCAGACACGCTTGCGATGTACGTCTGTGGCCGGTTCTTGAACCCGGCAATCAGAAGGCGCCCCTGGACAAATCGGCCGACCGCCGGCCAGCCCTGGGTTTCCGACATGATGTCTTCGCCCGCAGCCACGGCCTTTTGACTTGTACGGATGGAGAGGAAGCCGTCCAGGTTGAGTTCCCGGCCCTCCATTTCCAGCCAGTCCCGGCCCTCGTTTTCGCCACCGGAAAACTCAATCGCATATTTGCTGTCGGAAAACGTGACCGTCAAACCTTCGTCCACGGAGGTCAGTTCTTCCAGGCCGGCCTTGATGTTGTCGATCGTCGTTGCCGATGTCGTGGAATAGGTGATGGCAGCGGTTTTGTTGCCTTCCAGGGTCAGCTCAAACTCATCGTTGTTGGCGAACGTGTAGAACCTGATCTCCTGGATTTCGTTGACGCCGTTGGTGTAGACATCGCCGTAATCGACCAGGGGAACATTTTCCCACGGCACCCGGTCGAAATTCCATTCCGTATCCGATCCCTGGCGCAACAACCGCTGTGGCGGCATGTCCTGGTGGAAGAACAGAACCGTATCGAATGCCGGCTCATGCTTCACCTCTCTCAGGATCGAGGACGTGCCTTCAAACCCCGCCGCGGCTTGCCAAACGCCATCGCGGAAAATGTCGATGTTCTGATCTGTGATGACGAGCTGATAGTAACGCTCGACCGAATAATTGTATGTGCGGCACACCCCGATCGACAGGGTCGTGGTTTCTTCGTAGACCTTGAACTCTGCAATCTCGATGATGCCTGGACCAACGCCACCGGTAATGACGGCGCGGAGCTTTTGCGTTGTCAGATTACCCAGGCCAGGCGATCGTCCGAAACGCCGTGATCGCCCCGTTGTCCGCACATGCACCGCGTTGCCGAAATCCTGCCAGTCCGCCCCATCCCAATACTGCATTTGCAACACATCGTCGGTCGCAGTTCCGGCTTTGAAACCAATCAGGTCAACCAGGCTTACGTCCGTATCGACGCCAAAGTCGCATTCGAAAATGACAAAGGGATCGGCATCGACCGCGTTGGTGGTCAGGAACGTGTCCTCGTCTTCATCGATCAAGTTCGCAACGGTCCCGCTGTTTGGTGCGGTCAACAGTCCGGCGGTCACCGTTACCGCCGAAATCGCCTGGCGCAGAATTTCATAACGGGTCGAACCACCGCGATCGACATAGCCGCCTTGCGGCAAGACGATGATATCGCGGCCATCTGCCAGAGAACCGGCGACAAACTTTGTGTCGCGGCGCTCGATCATCAACTCATCGAGAACCCCGTAGGTGTGTGCCGCCTGTTGGGTCAATCTCCTGGTCATGAATCACCAGTCCTCGTAACCGCAACGGGCATCGCCCGCCTGGTAGCGGGCGTCCGTTACAGGATCATGCCCGCCGGCGATCTCCGGCGAGGCATTGATTTGGGCATCGAGCGTTGCCGCCACGGCAAATTGACCGCCCATGCCCTGGTGATCCGGCGGACCATAAGCATCACGCCGCAGGTTTGTTCGCAACGCCATGTCTTCACGCATCGCCAGTGCCAGTTCAGCCATGTCGCACAGAATGACGAGCTCGCGAAAATAGCCCGGCCAGTGAACCACCGGCGGTTCATAGTGATAGTGCGCAAACAGCGTTTCCGCGTCGGTAAGCACCTGGGAGTCTGTTTGCTCAAACCGTGTAAATGGCCTGGTGTCGCCGGAAGTCTCATAGAACGCCCGCGGCAAGCCAAGTCGATCTGACGGCAGCGCAAAGGCATAAGTCCAACCGCGAACGGGTGTGTCTGTTTCACGGGAAAGGCTCGCGTACTTCATCGCAAAGCTCCAACCGTTCTTGGTCAGCAAATCTTCGACGACGGCGCGATGAGTTCTTTCGGGAATGTTGCCGGCGGCGCCTGGATCATCGAATGACTGGATCGGCGTGGAGCCAATTCTGGCCAGCGCGCGGTTGACGATTTCTACTTCGGAGGTCATGGCCGGTTCCCGGAACGGATAGAGGCAAAACCGGCCCCGCACACCGCCATGCGCGAGGCCGGCTGGAGCTGGTCGTTAAGCGACAGTCTGGATCGCAACGGTTACGGCAGAGCCGGTATTCGCTGTGACCATGTAGTGCTTCATGACCGGCGTTCCGTCGAGATCGAGACTTGCAAAAATCTGAGACCCGACAGGCATGATCGCGGCAAGCGCGTCGAAATAGTTTGCCGCTTCGACCAATGCCGCAGTGTCGTTCGTTGCCAGCATCCAGGGACAAATCTGATTGAGCACACCGGCGCCCATGGTGACCCCTTCGTTGACCCGGCGGATATAGCCGTTTCCAATTGCACGCATGATTGAAGTTCCTTCGTTTCTGGAGAGGTTGACGGACGCCGGCGAACCGGCGCCCGGGTGGTGTTAAGTCGGCTTCGCCTTCAGGCTATGCCGTCACTGAGATGTGAGCCGGATCGTAGTCGCCCTTGATCCGAACGATGCCCTCGGGAAGGATCACCTTGCAGCCGATCCGCATCCGCATGTTGTGCGTCCAGCAGTCCTTGCGGTTGTCCCACTGAACATTCCCGGACATATCCCGCACCGTGCCGAAGCCGGTCGAGTGCCGGTGGTACATGAACGTGTCCAGTTCGGTGGTGTTGGCGAGGGGGAACAAGCTGTCGGACGCATGGAACACATGAATGCCGTTCCAGGTCTTTGCCGTCCCTGCCTTGGTGTAAGGCAGATCAGGCCCGACATAGTCGGACGACACGAATTGCTTGTAAGTGGTCAGAACCGACCAGCTCACACTATCGACCGGACAGAAGATATCGCCTTGGGTGATATCGACATCCGCCGCCATGAGCTTCTGTTTGGCCTTGATGAGAATTTCAAGGTCAATCGGCGTCGTATAGGCTCCGACTTCCTCGGTCGCATCGGCATCGAGCGCGTTGATGATGGTGCGATCGTGGACGCGGCCCAGGGCCTTGGCGGAAGTCTGCTCGGTGATCTGCATTTCCGGCTCGGACATCTGATCGAGATCGTCTTCATAGACCTCATCGAATGCCCTCGACTTCTTGGTCGAGACCTCGATCCTTTCGCGCGGCTGGTTCATGGGAACCGCCTGGTCGCCACGCTGAACGTCTTCTTCCGCCTCACCAGTGCCGGCGACGAGGAAGTAGAGCTTTGTGCCGTCCATCTTGACGGGCGGCATGACCGTGTTTTTGAGGGTGAAACCGTTGTTCTGGTACTTGTGGTGCGCGCCGCGCTTCCACTGCTCGATGTACCAATTTGGAGCGTCTTGTGCCATTGAAATGGTCCCTTCGTTGAATGATTAACAGCTCATCCAGGGCCAAGTGCCGCAGGGACCGGAGGGTCGGGCCTAGTTCTCCGCCATCGAGCGGAGCCGGGTGCCGAAACCGGCGCGGGTACGTCCCTAAGATTACAGGGACGATAACCCCGCTGCCGGCTTGTCAATGGTGCGCGTCTAGTTGCCGTGAAGCCTTTTGCCCATTTCGCGGGTTTCCTTGGCAAAGGCCTCGTCGTATTTGGGGTCGTTGAAGTCGTTGCGCGGGTCGGCGATCCGCGCATCGATGTCGGTGGCTGTGACACCACCCTTGCCGTCACCGCCCGGCAGGACGGATTCCTGGATTCCAGATTTCATGAATTTCTCCAATACCTGTACGCCGGCTGGCGTGGTGGTGAGCATGGCCAGTTCGTCCCGCATCGGCTGATCGAACCCGGCCTTGTCGTCGAACGTGTCGATCCACAATTGCGCCGCGGTCATGCGCTTTGCACCTTCCGCCTTCATTTCCTCCGCGGTGCCCTTGAAGTCAGAGGGTGCCAATTCGGACATGATGGCATCGGGATCGACGGGGCGTTCGATGACGCCGGCATCGACCATCTTGTCAACCAGGTCAGGGAAGAACTGGAATTGCTTGTCGGTCAGCCCATGCTGTTGAGCCAATTCCCGGATCGTTCCCATGGTCGGATCGTCGTTGCCCATCTCAACGAACGGCGCCGCCTTTTCCGACAGCTCGAATTTGTAGTCGCCCGGTTCCTTGGGAACCTGGCCGCGGGCGCCAAGCTCCTGGCGCAGACCGTTCACGCGGTTGTGGAGGTTGTCGATCGTCGCAGTGTCGGTTTCTCCGAACAAGTCATCGGAAAGCCCTTCAGGCCGATACGGCGCCGGCGGATCGCCGGCCCCGCCCGCTGGAGGATCACCAGCCGGCTTGCCACCTTCACCGCCGCCGGCATCGCCGCCCTCGCCGCCGCCAGAGCCACCACCGTCGCCACCGCCGGCGCCATCGTCGGGCGCCCTCAAAATCGTAAACCATAGAAATTCTCTCAAGAACATCAGTCGTCTCCTTCTTCGTCGTCATCGTCGCTGGATTCTGCCAGGGCGATGGCCTCTATGATCGCCCTGACAAACGCATTCTGAGCCTCACGCCAAACGCCCATGACCATGAGCATTTCGAGACTCTGAATTTCAAAGACCGGCCAGGCCGGTTGCCGCAGAGTGTTTTCCAGGAAGGCTTCAAGCACCTCGCGCCCGCGGTCGGTTTCCAGGAACACATCACGGAACAGGTTCGCTTCCCACCGCATCTTGCGGGCCATGTCGGCCTGTTGTTTCTGGAGGTTGCCGCCCAGGGAACTAAGATCGATGTCACCAAGATCGGTGTTGCCACCCAGAATATTATTGATCAAGCCCTCAAGGTCCGGTTGCTGGCCGCCCAAAATATTATCGCTCATGCCGCTTGTGGTGCTCCTTCGGTTGTCGCTGACCCATCATTTGCTGGTGGCTGGCCGCCGCTGGCCTGGAGCTGCTGCGCCGCGATGATCTGCGCGACCAGTTCAAGCAGCTTCCTACGTTCGGCTGGCTCCCGAATCTGCCGGGGGCTGACACCAAGTTTTTGTCCAATCTCGGCGAAGATTGTTTCGACCCTGGCGTTCAGCATCATGACTTCCTGGCCACCGAGCGAGAGCATGATTTCCAGCCAGTCCACGATGGCCGAAATGTCCTGGGCTTGTTGAGCGCGCGCGATCGGGCTGACGATCTCGATTTTCAAGAGCAGTTGATCGAGCTTCAGGTTCGTGCTGATCAGGCGCCGGCGGAACAGCACGTCCATGACGCGCTGGACCGCCGGACGCACGATTTCGAGAACCAGACGGGCATAGGCGCCGGCCAGATCAGCCGCCAGGCGCTTCAGGCGCTCGACGATTTCTGTTGCTGACCGCACCGCGCCGCTATCCGGCGGCAGTGTGTCGTCGAAGGTTGTCTGCTTAACTTGCTCGCGCAGGTCGGTCAGGATCAGGTTCGAGATATCGAACCGACCTGGCACGTCCAGGCGTTCGATCGACGCACCGAACGGCCCACCGTTCGAGCCCACCGCCCACATCGCGCCGGGCGACATCTTCGCGGTCTTGGGATTGAAGGCCCGATCTTTCCTGTAGGTCCACAACCCAAGGATCGCGAACGCCGCCGCCTTCAATGTCAGCTCCGTGACCTTGTTAAGCGTCTTGATTGTCGGCAGAGCCATCAAACCAGGACCGCGGCCCGGAGCTTCGCCAGGCACCTTGTAGAACCGCGGCGTTAGCCAGGGCGAAGTTTTCATGTCGTCCCTGGCAACGATCGCCGATTCATCCGGCTCCGGCCTGTAGACCTGGAAGGTCCAAGCCTTTTTCTTGGCGTCCCACTCCGTTGCCTGGACGATCTTTATCTTGGAGTCAGGGCTGTTCTTGATTTGCTCCTGGAGCTCCTTGGAGAATTTCGCGTCCGCCCACATGTTGGGCAGTTCTTCCGCGACATATTCCTTTTCCCAATAGACACCGACGACGCGGCCCTGGCCGTCTTCGCGCAGGGCAATTTCGGTAACCGGAACGGAAATGAACTTGATAATTTCATCTTCGTCCTCGGGCATCAGCATCGCGCCCTGACCGCCGAACAGGTCGAGATACATTTCCGCCGCCGCAAGCGAGAACTGCGCACTCTCAAACGTCGAGTGCACCAGGTCAGCAACCGTCTCCAGCTCCTTGTCGGTTTGCTGGATCGCGTCGTCCAGACCTTCCGCGCCAACTTCACCTAGGATCGCCGCCCGTGCAGCCGGTCCCAGCTTGATTTCGAAGAAGCGTTGAAACGGCGGTGTTACGTCTCGCTCCATGCGCCCGGCAAAGCGAAATGCCGCCTTGGTCGCGGTCGAGTCATAGACCTGGGAGGTTGATCGGGCTTTCTGGGTCGATGACACCGGAGCCCGGTTTGGCAGAACGAACGTGTACAGATCATCGTAAAGATGGAGCCAATCTGTTCGATCGGCATACGCTTTGACGCAACGTTTTTTTGTCCGCTTGAGATCCAAAACCTGTCAGCCTATCCGAGAGTGCTCTTGCGACGTTCGTCGGTGAACGACAACGACTGGCGCCGGCTCCTGGCGTTCAACGCCAATGACGTGACGCGATCGGCTTCCGCATTGTCGGCGCGGGCTCTTTGGCGGCTTTCCTGCTGTGCGGCGCGTTCCGCTTCAGTGGGGCCAGCCGGCGTTTCCACCTTTTGCTGTTTTGGTCCGCCGATAATTGCTGAAACAACGCCGCTCATGACCAACCTGCCTTTCGTTTAGGTGCTGAGGTGGTCGAGATTACCCCCGCGGGAGCGTTGTCAATGGTGAAGCGTTTCAGGACACCAGGAATCAGGTCGCCATCGGGACGAAAGCCCATGGCCTGGGCGATCCGCTCACCGGTCGGGTTGCCGTAGACGACGCCGGCGCAGATAGGGTCGCGACCGACACGGGCCGCCAGGAGCCGGCGCGCCTTGAGCAGCACCAGCGGCGCCAGGCGATCCTCCCGCAAATCACGCGCCGCCAGGAACCAGCATTCCCGCCAGCCGTCTTGCGGGTAAAGCCCGACCACCGCGGCCACACGAGACCCGGCCCGCAGGGTTGCCGCTTCCGATCGGCAGAACTGGACCACCAAGCGGCGCCAGGAGAAGGTTGAATACAACGGCTGGAGCCCGGACAAATCGGTCAACAGCGCCGGCGCAGACGTGATGTCCGTCATGTGTCGAACACATCAAAATCAGCGTTGACCTGGACAGTGCCGCCGCGGCGATCGTCTTCGTCGTCGTCATCGAGGTTATGTCGCCTGCCGGTATCGCCCCCTGGTTCGCCGGCGATGACAGCATCGAGGCCGAAGATATCGAGCACCTGGTACTGGAGCCCATCTTGCGGATTCGACCAGTAATTCTTGGTCGGTTTGTCTGCGATCTTCCGATCAAGCCCCTCCCCCTTCGTCTCAAGTTTGTATTCAGACAGAAACCCTTCGCGCAAGACTTCGCATTCCGGAGAGATCAGCAAGGCAGGCTGGCCGTCTGGGAAATGATTGAGCAACTGCTTGACGGCATCGATCCGCGGGTTGAGCTCGTTGGTGGGCGCCGGCACCATGGGCACGCCGATCTGGACTGAAACGGTTTCGGCCCAACACAGATCGCCGCCTTCCGCATCGCCACCGGAAAAGGCCGCCGGATCGCCGACCGCACCGTGAATGCGAAAGCCCGAATAACGCTGACGCAGGATCGCCTTGCACGTCTGACCGAACCTGGTCGGTCCCATGCGGTGGTCCGGCGCAAACTCACCCAGGACACGAACCTGACCGTTGTACCGGAATTGTGAGATCAGCATTGCCGGCCCGGTCACGCCCTGGTCAAATGCCAGGCGCAAAGGCAAATTCGGATCAGGCTCGAAATGTTCCGGAGCACAATGGCGATCGTCCTGGTACGCATCATAAACCGGCAGGCCCGAACGATCGTAGCCATACTGGCCATCGACCATGCGCTTGACCCACCAATCCTTATCGGCATTGGCCTTGGCGATACGCTCGTATGCAGCCGCCGAAATCCGCAACCGGTTCTCGCCGTTTGGCGACCGCCCGGAGGGCTGTTTGAAAATACGATGACTAAAGGGCTTTTCACGTTCGAACCGCCGATAAATCCAGCTCTTGACGGTCGGCGGGTTGCAGTCACCGATCACGCCGGCGAAATAGTCGGGTTCCTGTTCGCCGTCTTCGTTGATCTTGATGGCAGACGGCGGCAGCAAGCGCATTGGCGGGTAACGCCGCTGCTCGGCGCGACCGATAAGAAACGTCAAGACATCCTCACTGAGCAAATCCGCTTCGTTCATGAATGCCCAGGTAAACTCGATTCCGCGCAAGGCGCTCTCGACACTCTTGTCCTGCATCGCCCGGAAGGTGATTTCGAATTTGAGATTGTGGCCGTCCGCCATTTCAAATTCGAGCCGGTGCGTTGCGGCCCGTCCCTTGGAGCCGGACCATTCGCCCATTTCTTCGGGAAACCATTCGTGCCAGCTCGGGATTGTGGTCTCCCACAAGTCGGAATAGAGATCGCGGATCACGATGCCGCGGAACCGCCTGTATCCATCGAGACAAACCGGCATGCTGGCGGCGAGCGTCAGGGCGTCAAAAAACGCCGTGTTCGTCTTGCCCGACCCGAACGGCCCCATCAGGAACCGGACCATCAGCCGTTCCCTCAGAAACGCCTCTGCGACCGGACCAGGCGGTTCATAGGTCCGCTGATTGAGGCTTTGTTGTTCAAACTCGAAGTCGGCAAATTCTTTCATCCTCTCTCCCCCCTGACCCCTTTCAGCCAGGGTAGTGCCCCCCTCTCAATCTCAAACTTGACCGTCAGGCGGCGGCCTTGGCGCGGCAGCTCAAGAAAGGTTTTGAGCTCGATATCCCGCACAGCGGTGCACCCAACGGGCGGCGCTGGCCGATTTCGAGGACCGCGATCCCTGGCCGGCCTGGTGGAGAAATGACCACCCCCCTCCTTTTCATCGGTCCAGGTCCTGGCCAACCGGCTGGACCGTTGATTTATGATCAATGGTTTAATCATCGGTTTTGCCAATGTTATCAATGGCTTGACCTGACTGTGCGACTGTATCGTCGTGCGACTGTCCATTTTCATCACCGCTAACCTCTTGAATTTCCTCAATTTCTTGAACCACGCTCATATTCAGCCCGAAGGCCGATGCCGCCGCCTGCTGACCAGGTCCAGGCGCCGCCAGGTTGATGACGGTGAGCATGCCGGCGGTCGGATGATCGACCTGGACGGCCACCGGCTGTGCCTGGTGAAGGTAGCGCGCGAGCTCGACCGAGCATTTCCGCCAGAACTCCGCCGCCTCGATCCGTTTGCAGCTCAGTTGCTGCGCCAGGATCGGGATCGGTGTCGATACGATCTCAGCCAGGCCCATCAATGGCGATCGATGCCGGGCCAGGATGAAGTCGGACCATTCTTGCGTCCGTTTGTTCTTCGCGCCTTTTGGCCGGCCAGGTCCGCCGCGCGCCGGTATCAGCTTGTTGACCGGATCGCCCAGGACCGCCAGGTCCGCGAAGATATCGAGCTCCACTTGTTCGGCCTCATCGGTCGGCGGAGCGTCTTCGACCTGGTTGGCGATCGCGCCGCCGATTCCGTGTTTTTCGTCGGCCATCATTTCCACCCAATATTTAATTCTGGAACGGCGGAACTGGCCCGGTTCCGCTGTCGGTTCCGGCCTAAGCCATTACTTCTATTCATGAATAAACCCTCTGGAACGCTGGAACGATAGAAAGACAATCGTGTGCGCGCGTGCGCGCGCGTGAGGGTGTCTATGCGGTTCCACCGTTCCATCGTTCCACTTTCCGATTTCCCCATTAATATCAGTGGGTTGACGTTGCCTCTGACTGGAACCAGGGCGGTTCCATCGTTCCGAACCCGACCGCCTGGCACGTCCAAACGTCGAGCTTTGATCATTTTTGCCAATGATAGGTCGGGAGTTTGCGCGTCAATGGTGCAGATCGAGCACGTGCGCGGGGTGCGGGGCGCCAGGCAGATAAGCAATGGCGAGGTTGTCGAAGTGAGATCCGGCGTCATTCGTTTTCATCCTCATTTAGGACCACGGACACCGGGAACGCGGTCCCTTTGCACTTGCGCCCGGCCAGGTTCGCCGACTTCAGCGCGTACAGTTCTTCCGGCGCCTGGCGCAGGGCACCGGTCCAGACACCGGACCCACGTTCGCCGAACCAGGTCGTTTCCTTGAACAGCTCCTGGAGCAACGAATGTTGGTTGGGAATGAACACGGAAAATTCCTCGCCGGCGTTCTCCGGCTTCTGGAGCTTTATTCCGGCTTGCTCCAACCAGCCGTTTGCCTCTGACATCGTCAAACCGTCCTCGCCGCCACGGCGGAACGCCAGCAGCACCTGGCCGACCGTTTGGCGCGAGCCCGACCGCCACGCCTCGACGCGCTTCGACACCAGCTCATCAAGACAGCGGCGCCAGTTCTCGCCGGCGTCCTCAAACTCAAACATTTCGGCGGCGTCGAATTTTTCGGTCCAGAACCGCAAGTCTTCAGCGTCCGGACCCATGGGCAGTTCCAGGGCCTCGCCGTCGCAGTCAATGATCAGATCGGCACACGCCAGCAGCGTGCCGAACGTGTCCTGGCCGCGGCTGTCATGGCCGGCATCCGCCAGGGCCGCGCGATAGGCTTTCAGGGTGCCCTCGAAGCGATACCAGTTATCAATCATCCGCCGCGTGATCATGCGCCCGATCCGTCCGAGCTCTTCTTCGTCAATGATCGGTTGCTCCTGGTCGTCCTTGAGCTTTTTCAGCCGCAGTAGCGCCATGCGCGACAGGTCCTGCGGCTCAAGTGGCGGCGTGTTGATCGAGGAAAAGGCAAAGCACGACCGGGCATAAAAGTTGGTGCCCTGGTGACGATCGCCACCGCGCAAGATCAGCGCGCCGGAGGCCGCAACCCGGGCCAGCTCGATCACGGCCTTTGCCCGCCGGTTGTCGCTCTTGCCCTCGATCTCGTCTACGGCCACCGGCAGGGCGTCAGCCTTCAGACGCTGATAGATCCCCGCCGCGGTCGAGTCGCCGGATTGGATCAACCCCTCACCGTGAAGGAAACGCATCACGTCATGGAGCGTTGACTTGCCCGTGGACTTGTCGCCGATCATGAATATCGATGGCCGCCACTTCAGGGCGCCGCCGATCCGAGCCGCCCCCTGCCAGCCCAGGAACAGGATCGGATCGATATCGGGCCGCGCCCAATTCCAGGTCCGCAACAGGGGCAACAATTTTCGCGCCGGGCCTTGCTTATCTTCAAGCGTCGTTGGCCAGGGCGTCGGCACCGGCGGGCGTGTCATGTAGACATTGCCGTCGAACTCGCCCAACAAATCTTCGTCGCCGTCCAGGAACAACCTGGTTCCGCAGTGGATCACCAGGCGGCCATCGGCCAGCAGCCAGGCGCCACGACCGCGGGCGCGCTCCAGCATCGACCAGGCACCCTTCCGGGCGCAGGCGGCGCGCATCCGTTCCGATGCCTTTTCCGCCCGCCAGGAGGTCACGACACCATCAGCATTTTTCTTGGGCCAGGCCCAATGCAAAAAAAGCTCGCGTCCGTGGAACAGCGAGCCAATCGAGTTGATCGAAAAATCTTTGTAATGCCTGGATCGCAATTGGCCGGTCACATCGAGGAACCAGTATTCATCACCATCAAAGCCCAGGGGAATAACCGGACATCCCGGCGGCAGGCCGAGCTCATCGGCTTCCATGCCCCATTCACCAGGGGCAATGCCCTGGTACGGATCGCCAGGCATAGGGTCTTGCCGCGCCCCGATCGTCAACTGGCTGTCAGGGACATCGGCGTCGGCAATCATGGCCGCAATGCCGTCAACCCCTTCGTCGGGTCCAGTGTCAGGTCCGGTGGTCTCGTCTTCGATCATCAGCGCAAAAATTTCCCAATGCCGGGCCGCGGTCGCTCACGGCCCGGCGGCTGAAAACACTCAAACGATTTAAAGTCTCAGGCTTTAGTCTTCGTCCGGCGTCTGCGGGTTTTCGTCTTCGCGTCCGAATTGGGGCTCGCCGGTTCCGTCGATGCTGCAGTCACCGCCGCATCGTCGGTTTTGGCGATGTCGGATTCGCCGTCAGACTGACCAGCGGTTTCATGCACCCCAGGCTCCGGGGAAACCACAGGCGGTTCAGGTTCACCTTGCGGCTGTTGAACAGTCTTCGGATCACCGTCCGGCTGATCGGTATCGGCTTGCTCCGCCTCAGTCCCTTCTGGTGCCGGCTCTGTACCATCGACACCCGCCGGCGCCGGCCCTTGCTGCGCATCACCTTCACCCTTTCCGGTCAGAGTTTCCAGGCGCCCCTCGCCGACCTTGCCGGACAGATCGTCATCCGGGTCGGATTTGTCGAAACCACGTGCCGGGTTATTGGGCGCCGGAACCGGTTCCGGTATTGGGTCAGGGACAATTTCATGGGCCATGCCGCAAGAGATGAAATTCCAGACATGGAAGGCCCGCCGGTTTTCCTGCGGCAGGTCAGGCCAGTTCTGCGGCATGACACCACGCCACTCACAAGACTGACGATAGAGTGCTTCCGGCGGATAGCGACGGGCGATCGTGTAGTCGAACAACATTTCCAGGAACGGCTCAACTTCGAACGGCTCACCGAAATCCGGCATGTACCAGAGATCGGGCCGGAAGACTTCCGGCAGCACATGATCAGGGACGTCAAACATTGCCCTATCTGGATCATCCTGCCTCAACAGGCACATCGCACCGGCCATGCAGGCCGCCCCGTGTGCCAGTTCCATCACTTCAATTTTTCGCATCGTCAGCTCCTTTCAAAAGCAGATCGTTGGCATCTTTGCCGTCCCAGGCGCGCGCTACCTTGACGCTGAAATCGCGGCGCTTGAGATCGTTCAACACCCCGGCAAAGGCCGCTTTCGCTTGGGGTTTGAAATCGTTGTCGGCGGCGATCGTCACCGAGGAAATGCAGGGATGTTTCGGAATGTTGGCCATGTTGCCGAGCGTGCCCGCCGCCCAAACTCGGTATTGTGGACACGCCAAAGACAGCGACAGCCCGTCCTCGATGCCCTCCGTCAGGATCAGCGGCGCCGGCGGCAGCTCCTGGCGCGCGGCCTGCTCCGGCGACTTGCCGGACTCGCCCTTGGCCAGGCGGATCACACAGCCCTTGAAGCCGGGCCAGATTTTCTTGACCGGTAGCACCGGCGCTTTCTTGCCGTCCGGCGTCAACCAGGTCCGATGCACGGCGACGACCGAGCCCTGCCCGTTGCACATGGCAACGATCATGCAGGGCCAAAGACTTTCGTCGCCGCGGATTGACAAGTGGGTTGCGTTTGGCAGATACCGGATCGCGCCAGGCAGCGCCGCCAGCCGGCCCAGGTCGATGCCGCGTGACGCCAGGTAGAGATCGACCGGCGTGCCGGCGAGTTTCTTTTCCCCCTTCAACCACCAGCCGAACGCCTTCCGGGCGTTGACCTCGGCGGCTTCACGTTCTTCCTTGCGGACCTTCTTGGCGTGGACGCTGGCGACGGCCCGAGATTTTTCCAGGGTGTCCCGGTCGATTCCACTCGCCCATCCAAGCCAGGAAAGACACCAGGCACGGGTTTCACTGAGATCGTTATGGCGCAGGACATATTTGACCAGGCCGATCAGGTCGCCCTTGTCGCCGGTCGCTTCGTCACGCCAGGCGCCGGACGACAATCTGATCCAGAACGAACCGGCATTCGCGTCGTCGCGCGTCGGATTCTGGGAGATATAGTAACCACCGGCCCGATGGCCTTCCGGCAGGAGCTCCGCCAGCAGGGCCTTTATGCGGTTCAGCATTTCGCCCTTGATATCGACAAACTTGAAATTCTGCCCCTGGCTTTCGCGCCGTGACTGTTCCTTCATGCGCCCCATTACGGCACCACCGGCGGCCAGCCTTGGCCATACATCTGTTCGCCACGATCGCGCGCGTGCTTGGCATCTTCCTCGACAAGCCATTGCGCAAAATCAGCCGCCGATATCGGTGCGTTTTTTCGAGCCAGGCGATAGGACAAAGCAAAATCCGAAGGACGGTAATCAAGCGACATATGAGCAACCGCCACACGGATCGGCGCCGGCAGTTGATCGAAGGCGCCCCAAAATTCCGCGTCGGTTGCCGGGACCAGGTCCGGGCCGGCGGCATTTTCCGATCTCAAGCTCATGACCGGACCCCGGCAAACTGATCTTCAAGTGCTGCAATTGCCAGGTCGATGTTCGCGTCGTCGCGCATGTCCTCGATCCGGTGGCAGGCGTGATGAACCTGCTGGCGGTGCATTCTGGCGGCCTTGGCGATCCGTGCCTGGCGGATGCCTGACCGTGTCACCGCCAGGTAGATCGCCATCCGCCGGGCATGTGCGACCCGGCGCACCAGGTCGCCTTGGCCGTGGCGTGGCTTGTTGGACAGAAGCGCGATCAGCGGCACGTCGAGTTTCTGCGACACCACCGCCGCCGCCGCCAACCAGGCGGCGCGAGCCGTGCAATCGCTACTCCTGGTTTTGATCCGCCGGGCGAGACGCACCAAGCGGTCAATCCGCCTCGTATCTGGTCGTGTCGTCCTCGCCGGCATGTGCTCAACCCTCCAATGACCAACCATCGACCATCAAGCCCCCGAGCTGCACGGTGGCCTTCGCCATCGCCAGGGCGGAACGATCGCTGCCGTCGTGCCAGACCTTTGCCGTGTGACCGTCTTGCGCGCTCACCACAACGGCGATCGACAGGACTTCGCCGGCGTCGATCCGGTCGGCGACCTGGCGCAGGGCCTTCGCCAGCTCATGGTCCTGGCTAGACATGACGCGGTGTTTCCTGGGTAGTGCTTTCCGCTTCGGAAATTTCGAGCGCCTGGACCTGTTCGCGCACGACCAGTTGATGTTCCTTCAGGTACGTGAGCATCTTCAGATGGCGTTCGAAGGTGCATTCCGCTTCAACCAGAACCCCACGCTTGCGCTCGACCGTTGCGCGTTGCTGGCTGATCAGCGCATGCAGTTCCGCCGCGATCCGCCGCTTTGCTTCAAGTTCCGTGCTCATTGGGGTTTCCCATCCCGGCGCACCGCAACCAGCTCGACGATGTCGCGATCGCGCTTCGGGTCGCGCCTGACATTCATATCCAACCGGTAGGCTTCGGTCGTGACGTTGATGTCCTCGATGTCGATGACCTTGCGGGCGCCGAATGTGTTCACCACCAGATGAAGCAGAAATTCGCCGGCGTATCCTTGCAGGGTTTGGGATCGTATTTCTTCGAAATCCGCAACCGCACCTGTTGGTTGATCATCCGTCATGCCGCAACCTCGCTTTCCACTTGGGAGGTGCCAGGCAGGCCATGGCGCAGGATCAAATCATCCCGCCGCTCGATCTCAATGCGGATCAGCGTTTCCGAGAGTTTTCGAATGGCCAGGCGATATGTACGCAGGTTTGGAGAGCTGTATCCGGTCTTCCAGCGGCTCACAGTGGACCGCGGAACCCCGGAAATGGTACAAAGTCCCGACATTTTCAGGCCGACCTGGTGGGCTCGACTTTCAATTTCAGCTATGGCATCGTCAATTTCGTGTTCCATAAATGAAATGGCTGAAGTGATTTGCGGAAAATGTCAAGCCCATTAATACAAAATGAAGCGTCTGATTACCTGCCGCATACTGGATCTAGTAAGTTCAGTTATGGAATGGCAGGTTTTCATATGCCGCGACCGCCCGAGAAAATCATTGCCCTTTGGGGCGAAAATATTCTGAAAACCAAAAAGATCAGCGCCAACGAACTGGCCCGGCTATCCAAGCTCGGGCCGGCAACCGTGCATCGACTGTTGGGGCGTGATGAGAAATATTCAGACACGCCGTCCATGAAGACCGTCTTCAAGATTGCCCAGGCCCTAAACGTTCCAATGCCTGACTTCTCCAAGGACGGCGCCGCCGATTCCGCGGAGTTTTTGGAGCCCGACATAACCGAGGCGCCCGCTGGCACCACCACCAAACTGGCAATGAACGAGACGGAATGGATCGTTGAAACGAGGAACCTGCTTTTGGCTGGCTACCTGCCAGGAGACCGTCTGATAGCAGACAGCGCCATAACCCCTCGTGACGGCGACGTGGTCATTGCCGAGATATACGATTTCCAGTCCAATGCATCGCGAAACGTGCTGCGCGTCTATCGCAATCACCAACTGGTGACCGCCTCACCTAACATCGACGAATATGTTTGTGACGACACAAAGGATCGTGCCGTCAAGGTTTCCCACGTGGTCCGCAGGAGCTGGCGAGAACGCATGCCCTCCACCGATTCGGTCGTAAGCATTTCCGGCTCACCAAGACTCGTCTGACAACTCCCCCTCAACTTGCAGTGACTTATTGACCGATTTCCGGGGATAAACCGGGCGTCGCCGTTCCACGTGAAACAAAATGGAACACCAGTTTTCCATTAATGATAAATATCATATTGCATTATTGATAAACTTTTGCCATGCTTGGCGCCGTACCGAGTGACCCACGAACGGCGGACCAGCGATGAGCCAGCACCCCCAAACCAACAAACCGACACCGGTTCCCGTCATGACCTATTCGCTCGAAGAGGTCGCCGGCCTGTTCAGACGGAACAAGGACACGTTCCGGGAATTGCGCCCCAGGCTGGAGGCAAACGGCTTTCCCCTGCGCCTACCTGGTACACGCCTCTGGTCGAGGCCCGCGGTCGATCGCTGGTTCGTGACCGACGCCTATCGCGCGCCGGACCCCGAGATCGCCGGCGACAACGTTCGCGACATCCGCGACCACCTGGAAGTCAAATACGGAGGGCGAAGCGCATGAGCAACCCCAAGCCCATTGGCGAGTTGACCAAATCGCTGAACCCGCACGTCGCAATTTGGACCGAGAGACTTGGCGATCAACCCGCCTGGAACTGGTTCTCGATGATCGTGGACGAAACCCTGGCCACATCCGTTAACGCCATGCGCGGCGACAAGCGGTCGGCCCGAAGGGGATTGATCAACATTGCCTCCATGGCCATCGCCTTGATCTGGCGCATGGAGCGCGAGGACAAACAGAACAACCGAAGCGTGCCTGGGCTGAAGACTGGGTGCTGAGACGCGCTTCGGACACTGGCCCGGCCTGGATTTCACAACCACCAATCGCGTCCAGGTCGGGTCTCTTTCTCTAGGAGGGAAAGACGTGACGCAAGAACTGAAAATGATCGTCGATCAGATCAACGACACGCTCGCCCGTGATCGCGCCGCGACCCACAAGTTGCACGTGCGCCGGATCAGAGCAGCCGGCTTGAACGTGGTCGCCGCACGGGACCGGCAGCAGTCACCACCTCCCCACGACCGGACCCGGCCCACATTCCTACTCGATGGCGGCCAGGTCGCGACCGAGACGTAATTGCCCCGAACCGCTCGTCTCACCCGAAGCGGTTCACCCCCAGGAGTTGGCCGGCGGATAGTGAAAGGGTCCGCCGGCCATCTTCTTTTCAACAAATAGGTTGCTGTTTCTACAGTTGCCTCGCCGACAGTTGACAGATTCCATCGACCGCCGCACCCTAACCGCCAGTCCCTGCCGCCACAGGAGCACGCCCATGAACGCCAAAGTCATTGTCAATATCCGCCACGTTGTCTGGCGCGAAGGTCGCCCACGGTTCTCGCCTGGACCGACTTATCGCCAGTTGGGCTTCAAAGGCGAAGACCTGAAACACGATGACGGCACCTGGTTCACGCTTGACCAGGCTAAATCGTTTTCCGACAACATCATCACCGAGGCCGCCGCCCGACGCGCCGCCAAACAGGACGGCCAACGCCTCACACCACGGCCCGCCCGCGCAATCAATACCGTGGCCGATCTCTTTCAGATGACATTTGCTAGGCCCGAGTTTTTGGGCAAAGAAGCGGTCCAGGGCAAGAAGCGCCGCAAGCCGCTCAAGCCCAAAACCGTGAAGTGGTATCACGCCATGGCCGACACGCTCCAGGACTATGACCCGGATTTGTGGGCATCGCCGGCGGCGGCGGTCAGCCCGCTTGTGGTCGAGGGTCTGTTTGAACAGATCGAGGAAGACCGTGGCCTGGCTATGGCGCGCGGCATCAGGGCCACCCTGTCGATGGCCTTTGGCAAGTCGGGGAGAAAGGTGGGGGTCCCGGTCAATCCGTGCCGCGAGCTCCATTTGCCGACACCGGAGCCGCGCATCCGCATCGGCACGATCCAGGAAATGCAGGCCCTGATCAACACCGCCGACGCCCTGGGGCGCCCGGAGGTCGGCGACGCCATCATGCTTGGGCTGTTTACCGGCCAGCGCCAGAACGATCGCCTGGCGCTCACGGGCGGCGCCATCGTCGAAGACCGTCAGTTCTTCCGCCAGCTCAAGACCGGCGCCGTTGTCCTGATTAAACGCGCGCCGCAGCTCCTGGT
>JAJFHC010000029.1 GCA_021775835.1 Hyphomicrobiales bacterium
CTCCCAGGCATGGACAACATGAAGCTCGGCCTGGTTGGCCGATGCCAGTGAGGTCGCAAGTTCCAGGATCTTGGTGTCCAATTCGTTGCCCCGGGCGGCATCGGTCCTGGGATCGATGCACGCGAGGATCTTCGAATATTGATAAGACTGATCAGGCTTGATGATCCATACCGGGCAGGGGCACTTCCTCATCAGGTGGGTGGCGCTGCTGCCGAAATAGACATTGCTGAACGAAGTGCCGCCATCGGCACTTGCAATGACCATGTCGTGTTCTGATTTTAGTACCTGCTTGATGATCTCCAGAAACGGGGTGCCAACCAGAACGTCGACAGTGACATGGTCGACGCCTTCCGCTCGTACGGCCGGTATCAGGCGGTTGAGTCGCTTGCGCCGTTCCTCGAGATCGCCTGGGCTTGCGTGCCGCACGATGACGGTGTTCACCAGTGTCAGCCGGGCACTGTTCTGCCGGGCAAGTTCGACGGCCTTGGCGAAGACGGCGTCCGCGCCGGCCTTGTCGCCATAGACGGCCAGAATGTTCTTGAAGCGGCGCATGCTAACGGCTCCTGAACGGTCTGATCTGGTGTTGTTCCCGGCTTCGACGAACCGACATGGCAACAAGTTTGGGTTGCTGGCCGCCTGTCATCATGAGGGATGTATCGATGACGACCTGACCCAACTGCTTCCGGGCACCGGCGATCCGGTCTTTTGCGTCCAGTTTTAGCTTCTTCAGACGCTGAAGCGTAAAGCCGTGAGGAACGCGCTTTTTCATCTCTTCCAGGATGCGGCGATCCAGATAGGCCTTGCGCTGGGAAAGCGCTGAAATGTGTCGTCTCAGTTTAATGGTGGCAGACGGTTGCATGGCTACCTCGCTGGTTGTGGGGCCAAAATCCATTTCGTTTGGCAACTGAAGTTTAGGTGGGGTCGCCTTGGTCATAGCTCCAGTTGGTTTTTGAGGGGAATTTGATAGAAATTATCTATGGGGCGGTCTGCTCAGGAATCGATATCCCGTTCCCCCGGGCGCGCGAAGCGTGAGTTGGGGCCGTGCCGGACGCAGGCATGTGAATGTGGGGCAGTCCCGGCTCAGCGAAGCAGCACTGACGTGCCGGATCGCGCCCGGGAAAGGGGAATCAGAAAGGCATTAATAGGTCGAGGTGTTCCGGGTAGCCCGGTCGATGTCAGATTACGGAAACGGTCAGCGTGCCCAATCCCTCGATTGAGGCATCCATCCGGTCACCCTTGTTGACCGGTCCGACTCCGGAGGGGGTTCCCGACAGGATGACATCGCCGGCGGCGAGTTCAAAATATTCTGACAGATGCGAGATCATTTCCGGCACTTTCCAGATCATGTGATCCAGATCGCCTTCCTGCCTGACATCGCCATTGACCTTCAGTTCGATCCGACCATGGTCCGGGTGACCGATTTCGGATGCCAGGTGCAAAGCGCCTGCGGGAGCAGAACGTTCGAACGCCTTGCCGATTTCCCATGGCCGGCCGGCTTTCTTGGCGATGCCCTGCAGGTCGCGCCGGGTCATGTCGATTGAAACGCCATAGCCGAACACGTGGTCCAGGGCCTGATCGAGCGGTATGTTCGTGCCCCCGGAGGCCAGGGCCACGGCCATTTCAATTTCGTGATGCACATCGGAAGAGTGAGGCGGGTAGGGGAACTCGCCGGACGTATCCAGATTGTCGGGGTTCTTCTGGAAGAAGAACGGTTCTTCGCGATCCGGATCTCCGCCCATCTCCACCGTGTGGGCTGCATAGTTGCGGCCGATGCAATAGATCCGCCGGACCGGGAACAGGGCGTCGGTCCCGGTTATGGGCAGCGATGCGAGTGCTGGTGGTTTAATGGCAAAGTCCGGCATGGTCGCCTCCGTTATCTTTCACGCGTTTTTCATCTTCTAACTGGAAAATTCCATAAGATCAATCGCAACCAATTTGATTTGTGTGTTAAAAATTGATTGAAATCACACATTGATCCAAGTATTCTTCACCATAATGATCAAATTGGTCGATCAATTATAAGGCTGTGTTGATGCTGACAAAGCCGGACACATCGGAGCGCGAAGACGCCATCGCTCAGGTCTGGGCGTTGATATCGGCCGGTCATTACGCACCGGGCGACCGCTTGCCGGCGGAACGCGAATTGATCGAAAAGCTTAGCATGAGCCGGACAATGTTGCGCAGGGCGCTGGAAGCTCTAGAGCGCGAAGGGGCGATCTGGCGCCATGTGGGAAAAGGCACGTTTGTCGCCGGTCACGGTGGACCAGGCGCTGCGGGAAGTCTTGCCGAACTGAGCCGTCAGCTGACGCCGGTTCGGATGATGCAGGCGCGCATGTGCATTGAGCCGGCCATCGCCCGCGAAGCCGCCATCAACGCATCCGGCGAAGCGATCATCCGCATGAAGCTTGCGAAAGACCGCGCCGCCGCTGCACCGAACTGGGCGGATTACGAAACCCACGATGACCTGTTTCACCGCTCCATCGCTGAGGCCGCCGATAACATCTTGCTGCTTGCGTTGTTTGACCAGCTCAACCAGGTGCGCCGCGCCGTGGCCTGGGGAAATGTCGAGCGCAAGACCGAGCGGCCACACCGTGAACACACAAGTTTTGCCGAGCATGATGAAATCACCGCAACCATTGAAGGCCGTGACAAGAATGCAGCCCAGGAAGCCATGCGCCGCCATCTCGGCTCCGTATCGGCACGGCTTTACGAGCAAACCTGAACCATGAGAAGGCACCTGAAGTGCCCGAACAACAAGCCCATCAATTCTAGGGAGATAAAAAATGAAAAGACTGATTCAAAAAATGACGACGCTTCTGGCGGCTGTCCTGCTGTTCGGCGGAGTGGCCGTATCAGGCGCGAGCGCTGCCAAGATCAAGATTGCCCTTGCTGAAACGCCTTCAGACGAACTGGCTGCCTTCTTCGTGGCACTGGACCGTGCCAAGGCCAACGGCCTGGATTATGAATGGACGGCGTTCTCCGATGAAGAGCTGGCCATTCAGGCGGTTCTCAGCGGTCAGATGGATATCGGCTTCGGCACGCCGTATGCGGCCATGCAGAAATCCAAAGCCCCGATCCGCATCATCTTCCAGCTTTCCAAGTTAAAATTCTTCCCGGTAACCTCGAAGAAATACGGCAAGCTTGAAGACCTGAACGGCGAACCGATCCTGCTGCATTCGCGCGGCGGCGGCACGGATTCCATCGCCAACGTGATTGAGGACAAACTCAAGATCAAGTTCGGCAAACGCTCCTATGTGCCGGGTTCCGCGAACCGCATTGTCGCGCTTATCGCAGGCCAGACGGACGCGACCATTGTCGACCTGTCCAACAAGAACAAGCTGGTCAAGAACCAGGGCGACAAGTTCAACGTGTTGCCCATGTTCGAAGTCGATGCCAGCGACGAAGCCCTGTTCGCCAACCTTGACTGGATCAAGGAAAACGAAAAGGACGTCGGCATTTTCGTCAAGGCCCTGCTGAGTGTCTATCGCGACATGGCCAAGGACCCGACGATCATTCGCAAGGAAACCAAGGCGGATGGTCCGATCGGCCAGTTGCCGAAGGAAATCCTCGACAGCCTTGACGGCTTCTACAAGGATGCTGTTGCCGGCGGTCTGTACGACGCCAATGGCGGCGGCCGCAAGGCAGCCAAGGCCGACATGGAATGGTATTCTGCCGCGGGCCAGCTTACCGGAGATTTGTCTTCCCTGAAGATTGAAGACTTCTGGTACCTGAAGCCTCTCGACAGCTCTCAGTAGTCGGAACAAGAGCCGCCACCCGCCCGGTTCATGCGCGCGGGTGGCGCTACAATTTTCTGGCAGACATGGAAAGGCCGGAATGCGCCACCGACCCATACTCCTGAAACTGCTCTCCGCCCTGGTCGTGTTCGGGGCCTGGGAAATCGCCGGCCGGATTCCGGTCAGCTATGCGTTTCCCACGTTCCTGGAATCCATGTCGGCGCTGGTGGATCTGACCGTCAAAGGCACGATTTTCACCGCCTATGCCGAAACCCTGAAACCGCTCGTCGTAGGCGTCATCATTTCCGCATTCCTGGGGATCGGCCTGGGCCTGTGGATCGGCCTCAGCGAAAAATTCGACTGGTTGTTTTCACCGATCTTTATCGTCATGCAATCCGCACCGCTCGCCGCCCTGATCCCCTTGCTGGTCATGGCCTACGGCATTGGGCTGACGTCCAAGGTTTTTGTCGTCTGTATCATGGCCATGCCGGTGATCGTGCTGAACACCAGTGGTGCGGTGCGCAACACACCGACCGCTTTCAAGGAAATGGCACGGTCATTCCTGGGGTCCGAACGTGACGTCATCCTGAAGGTCATCATACCCGCGGCCTCGCCGATCATCTTCTCCGGGCTGCGCCTGGGCATCTCTGCCGGTTTCATCGGCGCAATTCTGTCGGAACTCAAGATCACCCCGACAGGCGTTGGCGACATCATCACCTATAGCCGCTCCATCGCGGATTATCCCAGCATGTATGCCGCGATCTTTTCAATCATCCTTCTCGCCGTCCTCTTTCTGAACGTGCTGGAGAAGCTGGAAAACCATCTGTTTGAAGGAAACAACCGTGGCTATGCCTCAGATTAAAGACGTATCGGACGATCTGGCCGAGGCGGCAGTGGACAATGCGGTGTCGGTCCGCAACGTTTCTAAGACCTATGGCGACACCGAGGCTTTGCGGGACCTGTCGCTGGACTTTCCCCGCGGCCAGCTCACCTCTCTGCTCGGACCGTCGGGTTGCGGCAAGACCACGTTGTTGAAAATCATCGCCGGCCTGCTGGAACCCAATTCCGGAGAGATTGAAGTCAACGGCAAGGCGGTGACCGGCCCCGGCGAGGACCGTGCCTTCGTCTTCCAGGACTTTGCCCTGTTGCCGTGGGCGAGCGTCATACGCAATGTGGCCTTCGGGCTGGAGTTGCGCGGCGTTGCAAAATCCGAACGCGAAGACATCGCCAAAAAATACATCGACGACGTCGGCCTTTCCGGATTTGAGAATTCATATCCTCACGAACTGTCCGGCGGCATGCGACAGCGGGTCGGTCTTGCGCGTGCCCTGTCGGTCGATGCCCAGGTCCTGCTGATGGACGAGCCTTTTTCCGCCGTCGACGAGCAGACCAGGCGCAAGTTTCAGGAAGACCTGCTGTCTCTCGTCCAGAACGAGAACAAGACCTTTCTGTTTGTCACTCATTCCATCGAGGAGGCGGTCTACGTCTCCGACCAGATTGCCATCCTGCTGCCCCGTCCCAGCCGCGTCTCGGAGATCATCAAACCCAGCGGCTTCCGCGACAAGGGCGTCGACCATATTCGCCGCGACCCGGAATACCTCGACATCGTCGATCGCATCTGGGCCTCCTTGCGCAGTTATGTGGAGTAATCGTTCATCATGACGATCAATGGTTACAGGCTGCCTGCCATGTCTTCGCTGATCCTCTGGGGTCTGCTGTGGGAAACCTTTGGCCGTCTCGGTGTGACTTTCTTCATTCCGCCGCTGTCGGAGGTTTTGTACACGCTGTTTTCGATTATCGGCACGCCTGCCTTCGTCAAGGCGCTGTCTGAAACCGCGTACGCCTTCATCATGGGCGTGCTGTTTGCCGTGTTCATCGGGGTTCCCACTGGAATCATGATGGGCAAGAGCCGGCTCCTGGATGAGTTGCTGCTGCCGTGGGTGAACATTTTCCTCAGCGCGCCGCTGACAGCCCTGGTGCCCGTGCTGATGGTGCTGTTTGGCTTCGGCATGAAGTCGATCATCATCACCACGACACTGTTTGCCATCTGGATCATCATTCTGAACTCCCGTGCCGGGGTGATGCAGATCAACCGGTCACTGGTCGACATGGCCCGGTCCTTCGGCGCGTCGCCCATGGATGCTTTCGTCAAGATCTATTTCTGGGCAGCGTTGCCGGAAATCCTCGGCGGCATCCGCATCGGCATCATCCGGGCCGTGAAGGGTGTTATCATCGGCCAGCTCCTGATCTCGATTGTCGGTTTCGGTGCCCTGTTCGAGCTCTATTCGTCCAACTTCCTGATGAAGCACTTCTGGGCGGTCCTTATCGTGCTGTTCGGTATGGCTTTCACCATTTCCGAACTCCTGGCCTATTTCGAGCGGCGGGTGAGCTACTACGCGGCCAAGCGCTGAGCGTGTTTATGAGGCGCGTTACGTCACGTCGATGTCGAAGTGAAGCACGTCCTCCCGCGTCCCGAGCTTGGTGTAGAGATCGACGGCGGGCAAATCCCCATGGTCAGCCTGAACGAAGATGACATACGCCCCGCGCCGTGAAGCAATGGCCTTGAGGTGGTCGATCAGACCGGTTGCAATGCCCCGGCGCCGGTGCCCGGCCGAGACGGCGAGATCGTAGATGTAGATTTCACGGCGCTCGCGCTCGAACTTCCTGAGTTCGTAGGCCGCGAGGCCGCCCACCACGGCGTTTTCGCTCTCTGCAACCAGGGCAATGAAACTGTCGCTTTCCAGCATGTCACGAAGGTAGCCGTCGCGAGGCTGTGCTGCGGTGTAAGTGTCCACGTCTTCGAAAGCCTCGCCGAAAACGGCGAGCAGTTTCCGCATGACGCTAACGTCGGTTGCCGTGAGGTGGCGGATAGTCGGCGCTGATGTGTTGGTCATTGTTTCCGGTCTCCGGTGGCATTGGCGGGGCGGCCGCTCAACCGGCGGTCCTCAGATCCAGCGAGAGTTTGGGAAGAACCCTGCCGGGAATCGACCCTGACGGAACCACACCGATGTCGCTGGCGCCCATCCGGCGGTAGAAGGGCGCAGCGTCCGGATCGGCTTCGATAATGAGCTGTTCTGCCCCCAGGTGCCTGGCCGTATCCCGTGCCCAGTCGAAAAGGCAGCGGCCGATGCCGCCACGCATGGCCGCCGGGTCAACGAACAGCTTGAGCAATTCCGCGTCGTCGCCATCGACCCCGACCTGAACGATGCCGGCCGGCGTCCCGTCAGAGTCGGCCACGGCGACATGGGTTGACGTCAACTCTTGCGCTGTCAACGTCAGCTCTTCGCGGCACGCTTCCATGAACGCCTGATCGTAACCCCAAACGGCCTTGGACCGCATGCACAGGTCGCTGAGCAGTGACAGTTCGTCGGCTTTTGGTTGGCGTATGAAAGGTGCCACGTTGCCTCCCGTGTGGAACTGGTATTAGACGAGGGTCGGGTCACTGACCATGTGCAACGACGGCTGTCACGGAGCGGGAATGTTGGCGATCGGGAATGTGCGCCTCCAGATATCCTGGATATATTCCCCGAACACGACCGGGTCGGACACCGCGGGTTCTTCGCCAATGAGGGGACCAATCAGCGCTTCATGACCCGGATTCACAAACACCGGTATCGAGTATCGGTCACGTCTCTCCCGGTTGATGACACGGTGCGGCGTGGAGGAGAACCGTCCGTTCGTCCACATCTGCATGATGTTTCCAAGATTGATGACAAAAGTATCCTTGATCGACGGCGCGCTGATCCATTCGCCACTCTTGTTCTGTATCTCCAGCCCGCAGCCGTCATCCTGCCACAGGATGGTGAAGGCGCCGGCATCCGTGTGCGGCACCACCCCGATGTCATTGACGTGTTCAGGGTTCTCCTGGTGGGGATAATGATTGAGCTTCAGCATCGACATGGGTTTTTCGAAACAGGACCGCAACACGCCGTGGTCCAGATCGAGGGCCAGTTCAAAACCGCGCAGAAGCATTTGAGACAACTTTTCCGTCGCCTCGAAATAGTCCAGCATGGTCTCTCTCAGCCCGGGCTGATCGGCCGGCCACTGATTGGGCCCGTCCAGAACATGCCGGTCGTTCGGGGGGCGGTCGTAGCCCACCCAGAAACCTTCCTGATGGCTTCGGCCGGCGCGTTCTTCCCCGTCATAGCTGGTGTACTTCAGAGGCAGGTAACCCCTTAGCCGTTGGTCGATCCTGGTTTCCATTTTTGAGGCTGTGGGTCGTGCGAAAAAGACTTGCGCCTCGTGATGCAGTCGCTCGAGCAAGTCAGCGTCCACACCATGATTGCGCACGTAGAAGAAACCCACATCGGTACACGCCTCAGCCAACTGGTTGATCATGGCCTGATCCGGGCGGTCGGAGGCCAGGGAACTCAGGTCGATCTGGGGTATCTCGGAAAAATCCAGTCGTCTTGAAAGGGGTATCGCCATGTCGTTCCGTCCAGCGTGAAGGGTCGTCCGATGAAGCGTAGGAGCAAGCAACGGGCGTGTAAACATTTCACTGCAACGGCAAAGCGGTTAGAAATGAACCGACCAAACGTCAATCGTGCAGGGCCACCGATACCGGCGACTTGGTTAGCGGCGATGAAGACGTCTGGCGGTCAACGTCCTTGGGTCGAAATTATCAGGAGGCGGCATGCCCACGAAAATCGGAACGACCTGGTTTGAACACAAACGCATCGATGATGACATCACATTCATCTGGGAGCCTTATGTCGACCCGCTGCTCCGCTGCAACATCTGGCTGGTGCGCGGCAGCGAGCGCGACGCGCTGATCGACAGCGGCCTCGGTGTTGTCAGCCTGAAACAGGCCGTCGAT
>JAJFHC010000281.1 GCA_021775835.1 Hyphomicrobiales bacterium
CCGGCATCGCGCAGGTCGACAAAATTGACACCCTTGACGACACGGCCGTCCTTGACGTCCAGACAGGGAATGACCCGGGCCTTAAGCATTGTCCGCACTCTGCATCCGGGGCCCTGCCCTCAACATGGTCAGCGCCCGTACTGCATCGATTCTGCCGTCATAAAGAGCCCGGCCGGAAATAGCGCCCGACAGGCGCGCGCATTCGGGTCTGAGGAGTTTTTCAATATCTTCCATCGACGACAACCCGCCGCTGGCGATCACTGGAATCGATGTCGATCGGGCGAGATGAACGGTCTCATCCAGATTCAGACCCTCAAGGACGCCGTCACGGTCGATATCGGTGAAAATGATTGCGGCGACTCCGGAATCTTCAAACCGTGCGGCCATCTCCGTGACCGAAAGCTCGGATGTCTCCGCCCATCCTTCCACGGCAATCCGGCCCTCGCGGGCGTCGAGGCCGACAGCGATCTGACCGGGATGGTCGCGACAGGCTTGACGGACCAGTTCAGGATCACGAACTGCAGCGGTGCCGAGAATAACTCTCGCGACACCTTTTTCAAGCCACATGTCTATGGTGGCCCGGTCGCGGATGCCGCCGCCCAGTTGGATCGGGATCGAAATCGATTTCAGGATGGTATCGACCGCCGAGCCGTTGACCGGACGTCCTTCGAAAGCGCCGTTCAAGTCAACCAGGTGAAGCCATTCAAATCCCAGTTTTTCAAACGACCGGGCCTGATTGCCGGGGTTATCGTTGAACACCGTTGCCTGATCCATGTCGCCCTTGATCAGACGGACGCAGTTGCCGTCCTTGAGGTCGATTGCCGGAAAGAGGATCATGGTCGGGCGTCCGCGATAGAGTTCGATGTTGGCACTAGGGTGCCCAGCGCAAGAAATTTTCGATCAGCCGCAGCCCAAGCTTCTGGCTTTTTTCGGGATGAAACTGGGTGCCGGCAATATTGTCACGGACAATCGCCGCGGTTACCGTTCCGGCATAATCCGTGGTTGCCAGTACATCGTGCCGGTCGGCCGGAATGAGGTGATAGCCATGAACAAAGTATGCATGGAGCCCGTCCGGACCCGTGGAAATGCCTTCAAACAAGGTGTGCTGTCGTTCAAGCTCCAGGGTGTTCCACCCCATATGCGGCACCTTGAGTGCGGTATCGGCCGGCTCAATGGCGCGCACCTCTCCGTCGATCCAGCCAAACCCGGGTGTTTCGCCGAATTCCAGGCCACGGGTCGCCAGAAGCTGCATGCCGACGCAGATCCCGAGGAACGGGCGCGCGCGGGTGCGGACCGCATCCTCGAGGGCCGGCCACAACCCGTCGATTGCCATGACCCCTGACCGGCAATCAGCAAAGGCGCCAACACCAGGCAACACGATCCGGTCTGCCCGCGAGATCACGTCGGGATCCGCGGTTACCTCAATCCTGTGGTTCAACCCGGACTGGGTGGCCGCCCGTTCGAAGGCTTTGGCTGCGGAACGCAGGTTGCCGGAACCGTAATCGACGATTGCAACCTTTGGGACCGTCACACTGATCCCTCCGGCCTGGGAAACAAGCCAACGACATCATCCTCGCCTGCTTGCGATTTTACGGGTGCAAAGGAAACAATGCCGGGGCGACGAGGTGTTGTTGTTCGATCATCGCCGGAACTTTTGCCGGAACGTGATTCTGAAAGGACCCAAGAGAAGTATTTTTCTTCCGCCTCGACCAGAGACCGGGCCCGGACAATGGCGATCAATTCATAATCGTTCCGGGCAAGCGTCCACCGCCGCAGGTCATTGGCTTCAAATCCGATGATCAGATTCAGCGCGGTGACAACGGCAAGGCCTGAGAGCGGGTCCAGTCCCATGAGGTTAACGACCATGCTGGTGGCCATGGAAGCGGCCAGATAGAGCACGAGCACGATCCACATGCCGCGGTACGCGAACCAGAAAATGTGGAACAGGAAGGCGAACACGGCAAACCCTTCCCGCACAAATACAGCACCATCGGCGTAGTCTGCCGTTGCTTGCGGTATGGGCTGTTTGTGGTGGACGGAGTAAGTACGCATCTGTGTAACCGGGATCCCGATCCAAATTCTTGAGGCTCAGTCGCCAAGCCGACCCTTGGTTGAAGGGATAACGCCAGCCTGACGTTCGTCTATTTCCACAGCCGTCCTTAAAGCACGGGCCAGCCCTTTGAAACAGGATTCAGCGATATGATGATTGTTTTCGCCATAAAGGGTTTCCACATGGAGCGTCATACCGGCATTCATGGCGAACGCCTGGAACCATTCCCGGAAGAGTTCGGTGTCCATGTCGCCAATCTTCGGTTGAGAGAATGTGACGTTCCAGACCAGATACGGCCGCCCGGACACGTCAATCGCCACCCGCGACAAGGTTTCGTCCATCGGCAACATGACATGCGAGAATCGCCGGATACCCTTCATGTCACCGAGGGCCTGCCTGAAAGCCAGTCCCAGCGCGATTCCGGTATCCTCGGTGGTGTGATGCATATCGATATGAAGATCACCGTCGGCCCGTACTGTGATATCTATCAACGAGTGCTTGGCAAGCTGCTCGAGCATGTGGTCCAGAAAACCAATGCCGGTCTTGACGTCATAGTGGCCGGTGCCATCTAGACTAACGGACGCGGTAATCGCGGTTTCGCTGGTATTGCGTTCAATCTCTGCGCTACGCATGACGGAGCCTTTCTTGCGGTCGGCGGTCTTTTAGCAGTTCGCCGGGCCGATGACCAGTTAAGCAACCGACCAATCACCATGTTGCTTAACCGGATTCCCCGGGTAGGGTGTGGCTTGAGAAAACGTGAAAACGGAATCAGGACTTTTCTTTTGGGCTCAGGTTTCATACATGTCTGAGGTTGCGAGAAACCTCAGCAGCATTATCCAGGAACATTTCAGTGACAAACGAACGTTTCAATCCTTTTGCCGTGTGGCATGGCACAACCATTCTCACGGTCCGCAAGAACGGCCATGTGGTGATTGCCGGTGACGGCCAGGTGACCCTCGGGGACACAGTGATCAAGGGAAATGCCCGCAAGGTCAGGCCTCTTGGCGACGGCCAGGTGATCGCAGGTTTTGCCGGAGCCACTGCCGATGCCATGACGTTGTTCGAACGTCTTGAAGGCAAACTCGAACAATACCCCGCCCAGTTAACGCGGGCCTGTGTTGAGCTTGCAAAGGACTGGCGCACCGACCGGTTCCTGCGGCGGCTCGAAGCCATGATGATCGTGACCGATCCGTCAGCGAGCCTGGTTCTAACAGGTACCGGCGACGTGCTTGAGCCTGAAAGCGGGGTCATCGGCATCGGGTCGGGCGGCAATTATGCGCTCGCCGCGGCGCGCGCGCTGATGGAAACCGACATGAGTGCGGAAGAGGTGGCCCGACGGGCCATGAAGATTGCCGCGGATATCTGCGTCTATACCAATGAGAACCTGGTCGTCGAAACCCTGACGGAATGATCTCATCCGCACAGCGACCAAAGAACCTTTCACGCTTGCACACAAAACCCTTGAAGGCTGACCAATGACCGACTTTTCACCGCGCGAGATTGTCTCCGAACTTGATCGCCACATTATTGGACAGAAAGACGCCAAGCGGGCGGTTGCCATTGCGCTGCGCAACAGATGGCGGCGCAAGCAGTTGGAGAGTGACCTGCGTGAAGAGGTTCTGCCCAAGAACATCCTGATGATCGGCCCGACCGGGGTCGGCAAGACCGAGATTTCCCGACGTCTTGCCAGACTGGCAAACGCTCCTTTCATCAAGGTGGAAGCGACCAAATTCACGGAAGTGGGTTATGTGGGCCGGGACGTCGAGCAGATGATCCGCGATTTGATGGAAATCGCCATCGGTCTGGTGCGCACATCCAAGCGCAAGGAAGTCGAGGCAGCAGCGCATATCAATGCCGAGGAGCGTGTTCTTGTAGCCCTGGTCGGCGAAAACGCCAGCAGCTCGACACGTGACAGCTTCCGAAAGAAGTTGCGGGAAGGTGATCTCGACGACAAGGAAATTGAAGTTCAGGTCGCCGATTCAGGTGGCGGTATGCCGAGCTTCGACATTCCCGGTATGCCGGGTGGCCAGATGGGCATGATTAACCTGAGCGACATGTTGGGCAAAGCCATGGGCCAACAGACAAAGCCTCGGCGTATGGCTGTCAAGGACAGCTATGAGGTACTCATCGCAGAGGAATCCGACAAGCTGCTCGACGATGATACGGTGACAACGGATGCCATCGACCTGGTTGAAAACAACGGCATCGTGTTTCTCGATGAGATCGACAAGATCTGCGCCCGGTCCGAGCGCACTGGCGGTGACGTCAGCCGCGAAGGCGTGCAGCGCGACCTGTTGCCGCTCATCGAAGGCACGACCGTGAGCACCAAGTACGGTCCGATCAAGACGGACCACATCCTGTTCATTGCATCGGGCGCATTTCATATAGCCAAGCCATCGGACCTCTTGCCCGAACTGCAGGGGCGCCTGCCCATTCGAGTGGAATTGAGGGCACTTACCAGGGACGATTTCCTGCGCATCCTGACCGAACCGGAAGCCAGCCTGATCAGGCAGTATGTGGCGTTGTTGGCGACAGAGAATGTGGAACTGGAGTTTACCGATGACGGCGTGGAATCCCTGGCAACGCTTGCCGCAGAAATAAACGCCTCGATTGAGAACATCGGCGCGCGGCGGCTGCAGACCGTCATGGAAAGAGTGCTTGATGAAATCAGTTTCGAGGCCACGGACTGGACCGGCGACAAGGTGGTGATTGATGCTCAGTATGTTGAAGATCACATTGGCGATCTTGCACGCAACACAGATCTTTCGAAATTCATTTTGTAACGACGCAGCGATCGCCGGATTTATTACCAGGCATGAGCATAAGTTTTCCTCCGGTTTTCAGTAGTTTTTCAACAAGTTATCCACGTTATCCGGACAGCTTATCCACAGCCTTTTCCCGGGTATGGCGCTGGAGCCTGCCGAGAAGATCCTGAATTCCCGCATCATCCAGTTGCGCGATGCGCTGTGACAGGAGATTGGCCAGCTCGGTTGCCTCCGGGGCAAGACCTGCGGTGTCGATCACAATCCGGGGGTGGGACAGGTTGGCCAACTGTTCGATCTCTTCGGCCTCGTCCCAGATAATATTGAAGAAGGCAATGATGCGCTGAACCAGATACCAGCTGGGGCGGCCGCGTTTGCCATGTTCCAGGGCGGACAGATAGGCACTCGAAACACCCACCGCATCCGCCATCTGCTTCAGGGTAATGTTGCGGGCCTGTCTCAGGGCCCTGATCTTTTCGCCAAACGGCGTCATATGGACCGACCCGATTGTTTGTGGCGTCGCAGCCGTACGTAATAAGCCCCGCCGCCGCCGTGTTTTGGATGGGCAGGCTGAAATCCGGCAACCAGCACGCGAAACTCAGGCTCCGTGAACCAGCGGGGCACGGTCTCCCTCAGGACCGCGCGACGCTCGGGCATGTCATAGCCACCTCGGCCATGGAGGGTGTGGCGTGAGTAGGGTGCGTCGCCCTTGCCGGTGATCACGAGGACAAGGCGGTTGCCGGAAGCCTGCGCATGATGGAGAAATCCACGCAAAGCCACATGGGCTTCAGCCTGGGTGTGACCGTGCAAGTCGATCCGGGCGTCAATTTCAACCTTGCCCCGGGTCAGTTTCTGGCTCGTCCGGCGATCAAGGCCCGTGATCGGCGGCGGTTGTACAGGAGGCTGGGGAACGGGTTTCCGGACTGGCGGGTCCGGTCTAAAGGCCTTGCCGTTCTGGAGAGCGGGTTTCGATTCCTTAAACGCCTCGAAGTCCGTTTCATCATAAGGCTCGATCCCAGTCGGCGCGGACTCCGTGGTCAATCTCATGGGTGTCACGGTCTCGGTGATCTGTCGCCACAGGTCGGATTCCTGCCGTGTCAGGCCTCGCGGCCCTTTGATATTCCTGACTTTCGTGTCTTTGCGTTTCACTGGGAGACCGCGGTACCGGCCGATGCCCGACGGGCGGCCAGCGCCTTGGGCAAAATTGCAAACATCCGTCCTTGATGCTTCATGCGCCCGGCAATGTCGCCGGCGGCCATTCCCGAACCCCAGAAGACATCGCCCCGTACGGCGCCGAGGATTGCCGACCCGGTATCCTGGGCAACCATCAGCCTGCGAAACGGAACATTGCCGTTACCTGATTGCGCCGGAACCGACGCGTCGAGCCAGAGCGGCATGCCGTAGCCGTGCACACGGCGGTCGACTGCAAGGCTTCGTCCCGGCGTGAGCAGCACGCCTTGCGCACCGGGCGGACCCAAATTCGGATCGGCCATGGCGACCTGCCGGAAGAATATGAATGATTCGTTGTGCCACATGATGTCGTCGGCATCTTTGGAATTTTTTGCGAGCCAGGCTCTGATTGACTGCATGGACACCTCTTCGCGGGTAATTTCTCCACGATCAATCAGGATTCGCCCAATGGGCGTGTAGGCACGCCCTGTCTTGCCCGCGAAAGCAACCCTCATGACGGTATCGTCAGGCAGCCGTATTCTGCTGGATCCTTGTATGTGTACAAAAAAAGCATCAATTTTGTCTTTAAGGTACACAAGCGGCGGCACCTTACCTTTGAGCGCGCCTTGTTCGATTTCCCGGCGTGAATAATACGGCACGGCTTTGCCGTTAACGATGCGGCCATATTTGAGGTCTTTCGCATCGTCTCTGCGGTCCACAGTATCGTCAAAGGCGACAAGGTCGGATGGTCTGGTGTAGAGCGGCACTGCAAATTCGGTACTTTTCGACAGCGACCCGAGGACCTCGGGCTCGAAATATCCGGTGAACAGACCATCGGCACCTTCTGTTCCGGTTATCGCAACGGGACTGAAATTTCCTTCAAAGAAGGCACGTGCATCACCGTCGTTCTTCTTGTCGGCGACGGCGAGAGCTTTCTCACAAACGGCACGCCAGTCCTTAACCTGGCCACCACCTGACCCCATGGCATCACCATCGGATTGTGTGAGAATCTTTTTGCAGGAACGTCGAAACGCCGTGAAGGCTATTGCGTGGTTGTCCTCACTCCAACCGGCGAGGTCTTCAAACCGGGTTTCTTCACCCGGTCCGGTTGGCGATTTGTCCCTCATGATGTCGATCCACAGTCCGACCATTGCCGCGGCCAGAACCAATCCCGAGACAACAATGAAGAACTGCTTTCGCGACACAATACCTGACAAGGGAAGCGCTCCATTGTGACGAACACCACCACAGCTGGATCAGGACGAATTACGGTTGATTCAGCCATAATTCACAAATCCTGATACTCAACAGACCCAAGTGTCCGTTACGAAATCCTGGAGGGATCAGTTCGCCGTTTCGGTTGCGACCAACTGCCAGTTTGGATCCCGTGACGAGGTATCCCGCATGAACGTCCAGATGTCGACGACTTCCCTCACCTTTTTCGGGTCGCCATCAATCACCTTGCCATCTGCGTCCCGGGTCGCTGAAATCAGCTCGCTGACAAATTTGACCGTCAGGCTGACTGCATGGCCCTTCGCTGCGGCGTCAAGAATTGTTGCCCGTTCAATTCCAACGAAGCTTGATTCAACCGTGTCCCCGGCCTTTTGCCGTGTGTCGATCGCCGAATCGAAGCCGGCGAAGACTTCGTTGCTCAACAGGTTCTTCAGGATTTTGCGGTCACCGTCGGCAAAGGCCGTAACAATGAGTTCATAGGCAGACTTTGCACCACTGAGAAACTCATGAGGATTGAAAGTCTGGTCAAGGCCGATGACTTGATCAAGATTCTGCGCCAGTGGAGATCCGGGTTCAGCAAAGCCCTTCCAGATGAACTCTTCAGGCTCATCCTCTTTGTAGGGAGCCGGTTCGACCTGGTCGTCGATCTTGGGGACCCCTGGCATGGAAATGACATTGCCGTCCTTGTTGTCGTTTTCGGCGCCGGGTTGAGCTGCGTCGTTCGACGTGTAGGGATCGTAGGGGCGTCTTTCATTGCCGGTACGCTTGCCCAGTACTCCGCGCAGTCGCAGAAAAATAATGACGGCGATTGCAAGAAAGAACAGGGTTGAAAGATCAAATGCTTCACTCATTTTCACACGATGCCTTTTTGGCAAGATTAGACTTGTTAGCAACCAATTGCGTCGACACGGCGAGGTCGGGCGCCTGAGTTACCGAAGAGATCGATTTGCCAAGGATCGATTTCATGTCCGCGAATGTTTATACGTCACGTGGTGGCATTTCCACCATTTCGTGCCTACATATATAATGCATGTTATCGTATCGCGCGAGTATACGCATGCGATAACATGATTAAGGCAGACCATCACGCTTTGCCGCACCCTTTTAACGGAAAATACGAGTGTTGAAGTTTCTCATACCGATCATATTCATCGGCGTGCCGATTGCGGAGATCGCTGCCTTTATCCAGGTTGGTGACGTGATCGGGCTTTGGCCGACCCTGCTGACCATCGTCCTCACCGCTCTGATTGGCACGGCGATTCTGCGCCGTCAGGGATTGGCTACTCTGGCCACGGCGCAGTCGACGCTGAATGAAGGACAATTGCCGCTGGAGTCGGTGGTGCACGCGGTTTTTCTGTTGATTGCAGGTGTTCTCCTGCTGACGCCCGGATTTTTGACCGATGCCGTTGGATTTGTCCTTCTCGTGCCAACCCTGCGCCTGGCGCTGGCTCACTGGGTGTTCGAGAAAGTTCGTAATTCCAAATCAGTTCATGTTCAGGGATTTACGCATAATACTCCACCGCACCACCCTTTTACCGGTGAAGGTGACGATGGGCCGATCATTGAGGGCGAAATCGTCGAAGAAACGCCTCCACGAAACGATCGTGGCGCGCCGAATTCACCGTGGCGGCGTTAACGCCGGTCACTTTTTTGTTAGAAATGGCCGCGGGAACGACAATCGCGAACGCCAATCCATTGAACATCTGACTGCGCGTGGCGTTTTGATGGGGTCTGTGCAGTCCGGCAACGATCTCATCCGTTTCACGGTATTGTCGGCGCGCGGGTTCCGTGATAGCCACTCAGCGAAGATTCACCTGATAGACGGAGTTTCTGAAGCTTCCGCCAAACCAGAAGGACGTCACGATGACAGACGACGACACTACAGAGCAGGACACACCGTCAACCAACGGAAACGGCAGCGACAATGGTGCAAGTGATGGTTCTGTGCCAGGAAATGGTAGCGGCACCGCTGTCAACGAAGGCGGTCCAGCCGCAGAGGCAGCACCGTCAATGCGGATCATGGCACAGTATCTGAAGGACCTTTCTTTTGAGAGTCCCGGTGCGCCGCAATCTCTCATGTCTTCGGACAACAGCCCGGCAATCGATATTTCCGTCAACGTAAATGCCCATGCCCTTTCTGAAACCGATTATGAAGTCGAGCTGGATCTTGAGGCAAAGGCCATGAACGGGGAAACGCCCGTGTTTGTTGCCGAACTGCAGTACGCCGGTATATTCCGGCTTGAGAACATTCCCCAGGAAACCATGCATCCAGTGGTTCTGATCGAATGCCCGCGCATGTTGTTTCCGTTTGCCCGGCACATTCTGGCAGATGCCACACGCAATGGTGGCTTCCCGCCGCTGATGATCGACCCGATCGACTTTGCGGGCATGTACAACCAGCGTGTGGGCCAGGAATCCGACGCGGGCACAGCCTGATCTATTGTATTTCTAGACCCTGATAGCGGTGCCACAGTGCACCGTCGCCGATATTGTCGATGAACTGTCGATGAGCGTCCAGTTCCGCGTTCGTCAGGCGAGGCGGCAATGGTGAAGGCCGTTGCTTCGTGACGACGGCTGTTGAAGATTGGGCGCTTGTACGATCCGTAGACTGATCAACTAGTGTCAGATTTGGTTGCCTGCCGCCAATAAGTTCCAGGTACACTTCCGCCAACAATTCGGAGTCAAGCAAGGCGCCGTGTTTGGTTCGACCTGAATTGTCAACGCCATACCGTCGGCAAAGGGCATCGAGGCTGTTGGGTCCGGTGGGGTGTTTGCGCCGGGCGATCAGCAACGTGTCGACTGCCTGTTCGTCGGGCAATCTCGTCCTGCCTGCCTGCTCCAGTTCGTGGTTCAGGAAGGTCATGTCGAATGACGCGTTGTGGATTACAAGCGGTGCGTCACCAACGAATGCAAGAAAATCATCGGCGATATTGGAGAACACCGGTTTGTCGGAGAGAAACTGTTCCGACAGTCCATGGACTTCGAATGCTCCCTGGGGCATGTCGCGCTGCGGGTTGATGTATTGATGGTAGGTCTCGCCCGAGGCAATGTGATTGATGAGTTCCACACAGCCGATTTCAACAACGCGATGACCTTCGCTTGGTTTGAAACCGGTGGTTTCCGTATCAAGAACAATTTCGCGCATCAACTCCAGGATCTATCGTCGGGTTCAACTGTCGCTGCGTAACTGTGCCACGATTCGTGAAACCTGGGCAAAAGCATCTTCAAGGCTCACGCTAGTATCCACAACGAAATCGGCGCGTTCGCGTTTTTTGCTGTCCGGCATCTGTTTCTCGAGAATGGCCTCGAATTTCGATGGTGTCATGCCAGGCCGCGCCAGAACCCGGGTACGTTGGACAGATGCCGGAGCAGACACAACGATGATCTTGTGGACCCGCCCCTCACCGCCGGACTCAAACAGGAGCGGAATATCCAGGACGACCATTTCCCGTCCGGCATCGCGTGCCTTCGCCAAGAAATCTTTTTCGCGTTCACGGACCAAGGGATGAACAATACCTTCGAGAATACCGATTGCGTCTCTGTCACCGAGTACAAGCATGGCAAGTTTCTGTCGATCGACCGCGGCCTCATGGACGGCTTCGGGAAAGTGTTCTGCAATCGGGCCAACGGCTTCACCGCCAGCCTCGTAAAGTTCATGGACGACGGCATCGGCGTCGAAAACCGGTATGTCGAGACGGCGGAACATTGCCGCGGTCTCGCTTTTGCCCATACCAATAGAACCTGTGAGGCCGATGATCAGCATCAGGACTTTTCTATGTCCCTGATGAGCAAGGTGCGCAGGCTGGATGTTACGTCCGGTCTTACGCCGAACCACTTTTCAAAGCCTGGAACCGCCTGGTGCAACAACATGCCCAAACCGTCGACGGTTGGCAGCCCGCGTTTGCCGGCGGCCAAAAGCAATTTGGTCCGAAGGGGGGTGTAGACAATGTCTGTAACAATCGCATCATCCGGCAGCAAATCGGAATCAATAATCAAGTTCGGCATGCCAACCATGCCAAGAGATGTCGTGTTCACCAGAAGGTGTGTGTTGGGCAGGAGACTATCGACCGCATCCCATGGCGCGATGCGGGCGTCCGGGCACAAGTCGGCGGCGAGCAAGCGGGCTCTTTCAATGTTTCTGTTGACGATGCGAATTTCGGGCACACCGGCATCGAGCAATGCGTAAATGATTGCGCGGGCCGCACCGCCTGCACCGAGAATTGTCGCAGGCCCGCCGGATGGCGACCATTGCGGACAGCCTTCCTTCAGGTTTGCAAGAAAGCCGTAGCCATCAGTGTTGGTGGCGGCAAGTTGTCCATTGTCGATGTAAATTGTGTTGACGGCTTTCAAGGTTCGGGCCACCGGGTCAGTTTTTTCGATCAGGCGGAACACAGATTCCTTATGGGGAATCGTGACGTTGGCGCCAGCAAGTTCCCCGCTTGAGACGCGCTCAAGGAACATTCCGAGGTTGCCGGGTTCGACCGGTAAACGCTCATAGATGCCATCGATGTCATATTGGTCCAGCCAGTGGCCGTGTATCAGGGGAGACCTGGAATGCGATATGGGCCATCCGATCACGCAGACCTTTGTTCCGGTCATGAAATAATCACCTGATTTTCCCGTAAAAATGCCAAAAGCGGGATCAGGGGGAGACCAAGGACTGAAAAGAAGTCTCCTTCTATCTTCTCAAACAGATGAGAGCCTGTACCCTCAAGTTTGTAGGCGCCGACACTTGAGAGGAGATCGGATTCGTTTTCTACGATGTATCGTCCAAGGAACTCATTGGAAAAGTCGCGCATGGTCAAACTAACCTGGGCGTCATGATACCAGACCACGGATTTTTCCTGGGCACATGCAACGGCTGTATGAAGTGTATGTGTCCTGCCTTTCAGTGATAGCAAATGGTCACGGGCTTCATCGATGTCACGGGGTTTGTCGTATAGCCGACCGTCACAAAAAAGCACCTGATCGGCACCGATAACGAGTGCGTCAGGATGAATGCCGGACACGTCGTCGGCTTTGGTCTGGGCGAGAACTACGGCGATGTCGGACGGGGTGATCTCCTGATTGTCGCGATGCAGAGTCTCCTTGATGACATCTTCATCGACATTGGACGGGACGATGTCGAAAGTCAGCCCAGCTGAAGTCAACATGCTGGCCCGGACCTTGCTGGCCGATGCGAGGATGAGTTGCGAATGCTGGTTCTGGAGGGCGTTCATGCCAGGGAATGCAACTGATGATAAAGGTTGAGGACAGAGGCAGCGGTTTCTTCAATCGACTTGCGCGTCACATCGATGACCGGCCAGCCGTGTTTCTGGCAGGTCGTCCGCGCATACTTGAGCTCTTCGGCAACAATCTTCTTGTCGATGTAGTCGGTTTCCTCGCGCTCATTTAAGGACAAAAGTCGGTTGCGTCGGATCTGCACAATACGGTCGGTTGTCGCGACCAGCCCAACAACAAGGGAGTTACTGGCTTTTATGATCTGTTGGGGTAACGCCACGCCGAGAACCAGCGGTATGTTGGCCGTCTTTATGCCACGATTTGCCAGATATATGCTGGTCGGCGTCTTTGAAGTTCTGCTGATGCCCACCAGGATGACGTCAGCGTCTTCGAGATCATGGGCAAGTTGACCATCGTCGTGCATCATTGTGTAGTTGAGAGCATCTATTCGTTTGAAGTATTCCGCATTCAACGCATGCTGGCCTCCAACCTGGGAGGTGGACTTGGCGTTGAGATAAGTCCCCAATGAAGCCATCACCGGATCGAGAACCGAAACACACGGTACGACCATCTGGCGGCAGCGGTCTTCCAATTCGTTGCGGATTCCGGCGTTGACCAGTGTAAACAAGACGATTCCGGGATTGGCTTCGATTTCCTCAATCACATGGTCCAGTTGCTTTTTATTTCGCACCAGGACGTGGCTGTGTTCGACCGGCTGGAAGTCGACAAATTGTACGGTTGCCGCTTTCGCGACCGCGTTAAGAGTCTCACCGGTGGAGTCGGAGACTAGGTGAATATGAAAGAACTTTTTTGAGGCAGAATTGTCCGGCATAAGTGCCTATGAGGTGTGGATTGATGTGGATAACATGGGTGAGTGGCGGGACCGTGAACTTAGATGTTCAGATACCGGCGATGTTATCCAAGATGACGTGGCCTGTGGAATAATTTTTGCGTCTGGTGTGATGATTGTGGATTATGTTTTTCATGCGGGAGTTTTTCAAGACTTTTGCACACTTTCACAACATTCATTTGTCTTTTAACATATTGATTCATATGAGTTTAAACAGTTGTTAGCCGTGGAAAAAATGGACAGCAGCCTCGCTGATCCGGATATGACAAGTGCGTCATGAATTGGGAAAAACATTGAATTCCCGATATCCACAGTCCAACAACAACAACAAAAAGAGTCTTTAGTATTTTGTTAAGAATAAGGAGAAAGTGTGGAACAGCGTGATCAGGGCATGACGGCCGGTTCAGACAGGGCAGGCAATGGTTCCTTCTTGAAGGTTCTGGCAGGGAATTCACCTTCGGTACCCCCGATCTGGATGATGCGTCAGGCAGGCCGGTATCTGCCGGAGTATCGCAAGGTACGGGCAAACGCCGGATCTTTTCTCGATCTTTGTTATTCGCCTGAGCTTGCCAGCGAAGTGACGCTTCAACCAATACGTCGTTACGGCTTCGATGCTGCCATCGTATTTGCCGACATTCTGCTGGTACCTGATGGTTTAGGACAGTCCGTCACGTTTGTGGAAGGGGAAGGGCCTGTTCTTGACGCCATCAAGGACAGTGAGGATTTTTCCAAGTTGAACATGTCCGGGCTCCATACGTGTCTTGCACCTGTCTACGAGACGATTGCGCGTACCAGGGCTGCCCTGCCGCGAGATGTTGCACTGATCGGGTTCTGTGGCGCTCCCTGGACCGTTGCAACGTACATGGTTGGCAGTCGGGGTTCGCCGGATCAGAAGATTACCAGATTGGCCGCTTATGAGAGATCTTCGTGGTTTTTGGGATTGAGCGATCTGCTGGTGGAGTCTTCGGCCGAGTATCTGTGTGCCCAGGTTGATGCGGGTGCCGATGCATTGCAGATTTTTGATACTTGGGCTGGCAATCTGCCAAAGGCCGAATTTGATCGGTGGTGCGTGGCGCCGACGGCAAAACTTGTCTCGCTCGTTCGGGAAAAACACCCTGATGTGCCGATCTTGGGTTTCCCAAAGGGATGTGGGTCCTCGTATCCGGGTTTCGTCGAGGCAACCGGAGTGTCAGGTGTGAGTCTTGACAGTGCGGTCGATATGGCCTGGGCGGCGACGGCGTTTGATGCTGGGACGGTTCTTCAAGGGAATCTTGATCCTTTGGCGGTGGTTGGCGGTGGAACTTCGCTTGACGATGCGGTCGACAACATCCTGCAGGCCATGTCGGGGAAACGGTTTGTGTTCAATCTGGGTCACGGTTTAATTCCTGAAACACCACCTGAAAATGTGGCCCGTGTGATTGCGAGGGTTCGAGGGAGCGGGTAGTTGAATGGAAAACCTGGTCGGTGAATTCTACCTTTGGCTGAAGGCGTTTCATATCATCGCCGTCATCTCCTGGATGGCCGGTCTGCTCTATCTGCCACGTCTGTTTGTCTATCACTGCGAGGCGGAACCGGGTTCTGTCCAGTCGGAGACATTCAAGGTCATGGAACGCCGCCTGATGAATGCAATCATGACGCCGGCCATGATCGTGTCCTGGGTTCTCGGTTCGGTCATGGCGTTTGGTGGTGGTGGTGTGGAATGGAGTCCACTCAACTGGTTTCACTTCAAGCTGGGTCTGGTGGTTATTCTAACAGGCTTCCACTGGCTCCTCGGCCGTCACGTCCACAGCTTTTCAGTTGACCGGAATCAGATCACGAGCCGAACATTCCGTATACTGAATGAAGTACCTACGGTGATTATGATTGCGGTGGTCATACTGGTGGTGGTAAAGCCGTGAGAATGGTTGATTCGGCTCCGAGATAACTAAGCTGTTTTCTTATGGTTTTGAGTCTGCTATATTACATGGTCTCTTAAATCTTGAGACTGTTCACCAAAAAATGTGCATGCGGCGGTGTTCTCCGTTCGTAACAGGCCTGAGGGTCATGCCAGCACTTTTCTAATTTCAATCGGTATAAGTGATCTTAGGGTTGTTCCCTCATGATCTCGCCGCATTATTCCGCCCTTATAGGGCTCTCTCCCCTCCTCTCCGGATCAACTCGACATGACAGACATCGCCGAACTCAAAGAGATCAAACTTCACGATCTCAAGGGCAAATCTCCTACTGAACTCCTGACGCTTGCAGAAGAACTTGATGTGGAAAACGCAAGTACGATGCGCAAACAGGAACTCATGTTCGCAATTTTGAAAAGTCTTGCAGAACGGGATGTGGATATCATCGGTGAAGGCGTGGTCGAAGTTCTGCAGGACGGTTTTGGGTTCTTGAGGTCTCCCGATGCAAACTACCTTCCCGGGCCCGACGATATTTATGTCAGTCCCAGTCAGATCCGCCGTTTCAGCCTGCGGACCGGGGATACCGTGGAAGGTGAAATCCGGAGCCCCAAGGACGGGGAGCGGTATTTTGCTCTTCTGAAAGTCAATACGATCAACTTTGAGGATCCTGATAAGGCCAAGCACAAGGTCCATTTCGATAACCTGACACCGCTTTACCCGGATGACCGGTTGGAGATGGAAATTGACGATCCCACCGTTAAGGATCGCAGCGCCCGGGTGATCGATCTTGTTGCCCCACTTGGTAAGGGCCAGCGTGGATTGATTGTGGCGCCGCCCAGGACCGGTAAAACGGTTCTGCTTCAAAACATCGCTCACAGCATCACCACCAACCAGCCGGAATGCTATCTGATTGTGCTGCTGATCGACGAGCGTCCGGAAGAAGTCACCGACATGCAGAGATCCGTGAAGGGTGAGGTTGTGAGCTCGACATTCGATGAGCCGGCGGTGCGTCACGTTCAGGTTGCTGAAATGGTGATTGAAAAAGCCAAGCGTTTGGTCGAGCATGGCCGTGATGTGGTTATCCTGCTTGATTCGATTACGCGCCTGGGCCGGGCCTATAATACGGTTGTGCCGTCTTCGGGCAAGGTTCTGACCGGTGGTGTCGATGCCAATGCACTGCAGCGGCCGAAAAGGTTTTTTGGTGCTGCCAGGAACATCGAAGAAGGCGGTTCGCTGACGATCATTGCAACGGCTCTCATTGACACAGGCAGCCGCATGGATGAAGTCATCTTCGAAGAATTCAAGGGTACCGGCAACTCCGAGATTATTCTCGATCGCAAGGTGGCGGACAAACGCATATTCCCGGCAATGGACATCACGCGTTCAGGTACGCGCAAGGAAGAGTTGCTCGTGTCGGCGGAGACCCTCAAGAAAATGTACGTGTTGCGTCGGATCCTCAATCCGATGGGAACAGTCGATGGAATCGAGTTCCTTCTCGATAAACTGCGTCAGACCAAGAACAATGACGAGTTTTTCGACTCCATGAATACCTGATCTCAATCCTGCTGGCGCTGTTCAAAGAGCTGATCCAAATGATTCGGATCCGTAACAGGCAATGAACATGTCTGGCCTCTGCAAAGGTAGAGGGTGGGTTTGTCCTCGATCATCGGCTTTCCGGTGGCGGGATGGTTGGTTGGCAGGCTGTTGTCGGGGTTTATGACGGTGATTGTCCTGTCTGGCAGACATCTCCGATTGAGTTCCGCCAAGAGGGAGGGGGTTCGTTCATCGTTGTTGTTTGCGATGATGACGATCTGTATCGGTTCTGCGAGAGCCTGGAATCCGTTGAGAATTCCCACATGAGCAAAGAGATTTGCAGCAATGTCGGCCGAGAAGCCGGTGATGATGCGATCAGCGCGTTGCTTCATGGCCTCCTGTCCCGTCAGGATCCAAAGATGTGCAAGGTTTGTGATCATGATGGCGTTTGCGTTGGGTTGAGCGTCGTCATTGGCAGATCTGGTCCGGGTGATCAGGCTGTCTGCTCTGGCGGATGTGAAGTAGTAGCCTCCCCTTTCCTCGTCCCAATAATCGTGGTCGAGAACGGCAAGCCATGAGAGTGATTTTTCAAGGTAATGGTCTTTTCGTTTTGTCTCGTGGAGAACAAGGGCTGCCTTGATCATGTTTGCATAGCCGTCGGCGGTTGCGTAATGCTGGCATCTGCCATCGCGATAACTGTGATAGAGCTGTTCGCCACGGCTCATCGATTCGCATATGAAATGAAAAGCGTTATCTGCGGCTTCTATCCAGTGCGGTTTGTCGAAGACGTTTCCGGCCTGTGCCAGGGCGGCGATCATGAGACCGTTCCAGTCGATAAGAACCTTGTCGTCCCATCCAGGCCTTATGCGCTTGTCACGTTGTTTGAGAAGCTCGCGGCGTTGACGATGTAGAATCTTTTCGTCCTGTTCACTCATAAGGTCCAGAGAGTTGAGTCGATTGAGGATCGTGTTGCCTTCCCAGTTGCCGTTGGGCGTTACATCGTAGGTCGACCGGAACAGGCTTGTGTCGCCCTGCAGGACTTTGGTGAGTTCCTGTTCCGCCCAGACATAGAACTTGCCTTCGACACCTTCTGAATCAGCGTCCAGGCTGGCGGCAAATCCGCCTTGTGGTGCCAGCATCTCGTTGAGCACCCAGTCTACGGTTTCCTCGATGCGCCGGGCCATCAGGGGTGACTTGGTGTCCTGCCAGACCATTGTCATGAGTTCGATCAATAGGGCGTTGTCGTAGAGCATCTTTTCAAAGTGCGGGACCAGCCAGTGGGCGTCGACGGAGTACCGTGAAAAGCCGCCTGCGAGGTGATCATAGATTCCGCCCTGCGACATTACCGTTAAAGTGTTTGTTACAGCGGATTTGTAGGCGGTGTGGCCGGTCCTAAGCCACGCTCTCCAGAGATTGCCCAGGATCATGGTTTGAGGAAATTTGGGAGCACCGGACAGTCCGCCATGTCTCATGTCTATGGCTTGAACAAGTTTGGCGGCGAAATCGTTCATGAGGTGCGACGACAGAATGAAGGAGTCTTCCGGTTCCCGTACTGTGTTGAGTGCCGTCAGAAGGGCGTCTCGGTTGGTATTGATCTTTTCGCGCTCCTGATGATAGAGACGCGAGACTTCCTTGAGTACGGATGTGAAGGCTGGTCTTCCGTATTGGCTTGTTTTCGGAAAGTATGTGCCGCCCCAGAATGGTTCTCCATCGGCGTTCAGAAACATGGTAAGCGGCCAACCGCCCTGTTCTCCCAGATGGTGGATGGCGTTCATGTAGATTTTGTCGATGTCAGGCCGTTCTTCGCGATCGACCTTGATATTCACGAAGAGATCGTTCATCACATCTGCGGTGGCCTGATCCTCGAAACTTTCGTGCGCCATGACGTGGCACCAGTGGCAGGCGGCGTAGCCAACGGATAGAAGTATCGGTTTGTCCTGTGACCTTGCTGTCTCTAGGGCTTCTGCGCCCCAGGGATGCCAGTGGACCGGATTGTCTTTGTGTTGAAGCAGGTATGGACTGGTTTCGTGCTGTAGAAGATTTTCCGGCATTGTAATTCCACTGTTGGTTCGGGTATGGACCGATGAGCGTCTGGACCATAAGTGCGGTTTGGAGTCGTGCCAAGGTTTGATGTGAGAGACTGTCGCAATCGGCATTCCCGGTAAACTGGATTTGGTTGAGCTATGGACCCTGAAACGATCTTTGCGTTATCAACTGTGCCTGGAAAATCAGGCGTAGCAGTGGTTCGTATATCCGGCCAGGAAGTCGTTCATGTGCTTGAGGGTTTCGTCGGGTTTGTGCCTGAGGAAAGGCGGGCCGTTTTTTCCGCTATAATGTCTCCCAGGGACGGGGCGGTTATCGATCATGGCGTGATTGTTTTTTTCCGTGGGCCGGCCAGTTTTACCGGTGAAGATTCCTGTGAGTTTCAGGTTCATGGAAGCCGGGCGGTTATTGCGAGACTTTTGAGTGATTTGAGCGGCTTTGATCGATGTCGGTTGGCGGATTCCGGTGAGTTTTCGCGGCGGGCTTTTGACAATGGGAAGCTTGATCTAACGTCATTGGAAGGCATTGCCGATCTCGTCGATGCGGAAACTGAGGCGCAGAGACGCCAGGCTGTTCTCCAATCTGAGGGTCGGCTGGGGGCGGTGTTTGCGGATTGGCGAACACGTCTCGTAAGGGAGCTTGCCTACTTTGAGGCGGAGATAGATTTTCCGGACGAAGACGATGTTCCGGTGGACCTCATAACGGCGGCAGTAGTTAGGATTCGGGCCCTCATTGGTGATATGTCGGGTTTTTTGCGTAATGCGAAGCAGGGCGAACGTTTGCGAAATGGTGTCAGTGTCGTGGTTGCGGGATCTCCGAATGTTGGGAAATCCAGTCTGGTCAATCATTTGGCGCAACGTGACGTGGCAATTGTATCCGCCACGGCCGGGACGACGCGGGATGTTATCGAGGTTCACCTGGATCTTGGTGGGGTTCCAGTCGTGTTGTCGGATACTGCAGGGCTACGGGCGGCCAGTGATGTTGTTGAGGAAGAGGGTGTCCGGCGTGCGTCTGCCCGGATTGAGAGTGCCGACATTGTGTTGTGGTTGAGTGATTGTAGGAATACAGAACTGGGTCACAGTGCTGGGAAATTGGATTCGGCTGCGTTACGGGTTCACACAAAGGCTGATCTTGTGACGGAGGATGTTCGTCGGGCAGTGGTGGACGGGTCTCATGATTGTGAGTTTCTGGTCTCGGTGAAGACCGGTGAGGGTTTCGATGGTCTTCTGGATGTTATGCAAACCAAGGCGTCAGATCTGGTTGGTGCCACAGAGGATCCTGGGATAACAAGAGAGAGACAACGCAAATGCCTGCAAAGTTGTGTTGACGCGTTGGCCAGAGTTTGTGATGACAATGACCTTCTTCCCGAACTTCGGGCCGAAGAGCTTCGCCGGGCGGTGTTTGAGCTGGGACGGCTCACTGGCGTTGTGGGTGTCGAGGATGTGTTGGATGTGATCTTTCGTGACTTCTGCATTGGAAAGTAGGCGAATGTTTCACGTGAAACAGTTTATACCGATTCCGAAACGAATCGACTCTGAAAACTGTACAACGGGTCCACGATTACCATAAGTGTTGCGCACTTCATGATTGAAAGTTACGAGATGTTCAGGAAATGACCAAACAATATGACGTCATTGTCATTGGCGGCGGCCACGCGGGATGTGAAGCCGCAAGTGCATCTGCACGATTCGGTGCCGAAACACTTCTCGTGACCCACAAGAAAACAACTATTGGCGAGATGTCCTGCAACCCGGCCATTGGAGGATTGGGGAAAGGACATCTTGTTCGTGAGGTCGACGCTCTCGACGGTTTGATGGCGCGGGTCGCGGATGCGTCTGGGATTCAGTTTCGAGTCCTGAACCGGCGCAAGGGTCCGGCTGTCCGTGGACCTCGAGCCCAGTCGGACCGTATTCTCTACCGCGAGGCCATGCTTCATGAGATCGAGAAACAGGAAGGACTTGATGTACTGGAGGGTGCCGTGTCCGATGTCACTGTCAAGGACGGGCGTGTGACCGGTGTTGAACTTGAGGACGGGAAGGCCGTTTCTTCAGGTGCAGTTGTTCTGACAACAGGAACGTTCCTTCGGGGTGTCATACATCTAGGCACTGAAAAGATACCGGCCGGACGGGTTGGCGACAAGCCTTCGAATATCCTGGCTGAGCGGCTCTATGGGACCGGCCTGCGGATGGGTCGGCTGAAGACCGGCACGCCTGCACGTCTCGACGGCCGGACGATTGACTGGAACGGTCTGGATGAACAGCCAGGTGACACTCCACCGTCGCCGTTTTCCTTTCTCACGGATGCAATTGAGATACCACAAATATCCTGTTATCTGACGACAACAACCGAGGCTACCCACAGGATCATCCGGGACAATATAGACAAGGCGCCAATCTATTCAGGTCAGATTGATGGTGTGGGGCCACGATATTGTCCATCGATCGAGGACAAGGTCGTACGTTTTGAGGAGCGGTCCGGTCACCAGATATTTCTCGAACCTGAAGGTCTCACCGTGGACACCGTCTATCCAAACGGAATATCGACGTCACTGCCCAGGGATGTTCAAGATGCTTTCCTGCGCACAATTCCCGGCCTGGAGAACGTCTCTATTATTCGACCTGGATACGCCATTGAATATGACTACGTCGATCCGCGTGAACTGTTACCCAGCCTGCAACTGAAGAGTTGCGAACGGTTCTTTCTGGCCGGACAGATTAACGGAACGACCGGTTACGAGGAGGCGGCAGCACAGGGGTTGATGGCCGGGCTCAATGCAGCACTTGCTGTGTCGGGAGGCGATCCGTTCGTACTAAGCAGGGCTGAGGCCTATATCGGAGTCATGATCGATGATCTGGTAACCAGGGGCGTAACCGAACCTTATCGCATGTTTACGTCACGGGCTGAGTACAGGCTGACCCTGCGCTCAGACAACGCAGATCAGCGACTGACCGGGATCGGCAGGGATCTGGGATTTGTCGGGCCTGAACGATTGGTGCGATATGCGGCAAAAATGGATTTGCTGAACCACGCTCGCAAGACGGCCCAAGCGTGCGTCATGACACCCAATGAAGCAGTCCAGCAGGGACTCAAGGTCAATCTCGATGGGGTTCGGCGTAACGCACACCAGTTTCTGGGTTATCCCGATATCTCCGTTGTGGATCTTGGCAAAGTTTGGCCTGAGCTTACGGAGTTTCCGTCAGATGTCATCGAGCAACTTGAAATTGACGCCAAGTATGCCGGGTACCTGGATCGTCAGGCGGCTGACATCGCAGCATTCCAGAAGGATGAGGATCTGTTGATCCCGAGTGATCTCAACTACGGTGCGATTTCCGGTCTTTCCAACGAAATGCGCCAGAAGTTTGAGAACACCCGCCCGGTAACATTGGGGCAGGCATCCCGAATAGATGGTGTGACTCCCGCGGCCCTGACTTTGCTGTTGCAAGTGGTTCGACGTAAATCATCGCGTCGTTCCGCTTGATGTCGATGTCGGAGAAACAGATCCGGAACGCAACAGACTTCGCGTCGGTATACAACGTTTCACGTGAAACGTTGGACCGGCTCGAAGTGTATGTAGATGTTCTGAGCCACTGGCAAAAACGAATCAATCTTATCGGTCGATCAACGGTCGGTGATATCTGGCACCGCCATGTCGCTGACAGCGCACAGCTTGCGGTTGCTCCCTTTGACCGGTTCAAGATCTGGCTGGACCTGGGAAGTGGCGCGGGCCTTCCCGGTATTGTCCTCGCCATTCTTCTTGCCCCTTCGGAAAATGGTCATGTTCACCTTGTAGAAAGCCAAGGCAAAAAGTGTGCATTTCTACGCGAAGCCATACGCCAGACACAGGCGCCGGCGACGGTTCACAATGCCCGTATAGAGAAATTGGACGAAATGGACTTCGACCCAACACCGGATGTTGTCACGTCCCGTGCCTTGGCTTCGATCTTGGATTTGCTGGGTTATTCCGAGAATCTTGTAAAAAACGGAACCCCCTATGTTTTTTTCAAGGGACAAGATATAGATGCGGAATTGACCGAAGCCGCTAAATATTGGAATATCACCGCCAGAAAACATGTCAGCCGCATTCATTCTGAAGGCTGTATCCTCTTAGTGGAAGAGAATTCCCGTGATCACATTGAGTCCTGAAACTGACCAAACTCCCGATCCGATGAAACCCAGAGTACTTGTTCTCGCGAATCAGAAGGGCGGCGTTGGCAAAACAACGACGGCAATCAATCTGGCGACGGCACTGGCTGCCGTGCATGAACGGGTTCTCATCATCGATCTTGATCCACAGGGGAATGCGAGCACCGGCCTTGGTATCGAACGAAACCAGCGAGAAGCCTCCACTTACGACATCCTCATGGGCGACCGGCCGGTTACCGACGCTATCGTGGAAACAAATGTCCCCCGCCTGCACATCGTTCCCTCAACAATGGACCTGTTGGGAGCAGAACTTGAACTGGCAGAAATCGACCGCCGCAACTTCCGTTTAAAAGATGCCCTTAAGAACCTCGTGGAAATGGTGAACACCGAGTCGATTCGTGACCGGAACTATTCTTACATTTTGCTCGACTGCCCACCTTCTCTAAATCTGCTCACCATCAATGCCATGGCCGCGGCCGATTCCATCCTGGTGCCGTTGCAGTGCGAGTTCTTTGCCCTGGAAGGCCTGAGCCAGCTTCTGGCCACTGTGGAGCGGGTGAGAACAACGCTCAACCCCGAACTTTCCATTCACGGCATCATTCTGACGATGTTCGATCGGCGCAACAGCTTGTCAGGCCAGGTTGCCGATGATGTCAGAACCCACCTTGGCGACAAGGTCTACGATACTGTTATTCCACGCAACGTGCGAATTTCCGAAGCACCGTCCTATGGCAAACCGGCCTTGTTGTACGACAGCAAATGTTCCGGAAGCCAGGCCTATATTCGATTGGCCTCTGAAATCATCAAGAGGGAACGCAACCTGACCGCCGCATAACGGTCCGGACAAACACTCACAATTGGATTCACATCCGAAACAAACGATACTTGAACTAAGCGGAAATCATTATGGCTAAAG
>JAJFHC010000282.1 GCA_021775835.1 Hyphomicrobiales bacterium
CACGGGCAAATATGAGACCTACGCCCAGAACGCAGCCGCTGCTGAAGCGGCCGGCGCGGAGATGGTGACCGTCGCCGTGCGGCGCGTAAACCTGACCGACAAAGAAAAGCCGATGCTGGTCGATTTTCTCGACCCGAAAAAATATGTCTATCTGCCCAATACTGCCGGGTGCTTTACCGCCGATGACGCGATACGGACGCTAAGGTTGGCGCGCGAAGCCGGAGGCTGGAACCTCGTCAAGCTCGAAGTCCTCTCCGACAAAAAGACGCTTTACCCGGATATGGAAGAAACGCTCGCCGCTGCAAGACTTCTGATCAAGGACGGTTTCGAGGTGATGGTCTATTGCTCGGACGATCCGGTCTATGCGCGCAAGCTGGAAGACGCCGGCTGCTGTGCGATCATGCCGTTGGGTTCCCTTATCGGTTCGGGCCTTGGCATCATCAATCCGGTCAATATTCGCCTGATCATTGAGCAATCCTCCGTGCCCGTCATTGTTGACGCAGGCGTTGGCACGGCGTCTGACGCCGCGGTTGCGATGGAGCTTGGTTGCGATGGCGTCCTCATGAATACGGCGATCGCCGAAGCGAAAGACCCGATCCTGATGGCGAGCGCCATGAAACATGCGGTGATCGCAGGCCGTCAAGCGTATCACGCCGGGCGCATGCCGAAGAAACGCTATGCCGATCCGTCGAGCCCGCTGGCCGGGTTGATTTGATGTTACTTGGAAACTGCATCTGAAAAACCGGGCGAGGAAAAAATGCGCAAATCACAATTGCTGTTAATCGGTGTCTTTGCTGTATTTACCGGCGCATCGTATGCGCAGAACGAGCGCGCGCCACGCGCTGGCGACAGTCGGGCGCCGGTTGGTGATCAATGCGAGGAATCATTCGCTTCATCGGAAGTCAAATATGACCGCGACCAAGATGGCGAAATCAGCCGGCAGGAATTTATGGCCGCTAGAATGGCGGCCGCCGAAGCGGCTTGGGAAAGCTACGATGCTGACGGTAACGGCGCGCTAACAGTAAATGAAGCGAAACATTTGCCCAAAACGATAACCGAAGCGATGAAGAAGAAGTGGAAATAGGCGCGCCGCCGCACGCCTCACCGCACTGACCGAACGGTTCGCCGCTTACCAATATGTAAGGACATAAACCGCCTCTGCGACACCCGTCGCATCGTTACTATCGTGATAGAAGACCCGCTTGCATTCGCGGGATGCGAGGGCAGGTCGATATCAGCGCGCCTGACGCGCTTAAACTTATTGTGAGGGAATACCCGATGAAAAAAACGATCTTTACACTGACGGCAGGCGTTATTGCGTTGGCGACGGGCGCGGCAATCGCCGGCCATCACGAAGGCAAAGATAAAGAAGCGATGCACGCCGAACACATGGCCAAGATGGAAGCGAAAACCGCAGAGCGATTCGCCGCCATGGACACGGACGGCTCCGGCAATGTCTCGAAGGCTGAATTTATCGCTGCACGGACGGCGGCGGCTGAAAAGGAATGGGCTGACGGCGCTGACTATCTCGGCGACGATGGCGAGGCCTCGCTCGACGAAGTGATGGCGTATCAAGAGGCCAAAATGGCTGAGAAAAAGGCCAAGCACGAAGCGATGAAAGAAGCCAAAAAAGACATGTAATCGCGCTGACGCGATTAACGTTTTTGAAGCCGGTGCGGGCGATAGTCTGCGCCGGCTTTTTTTGTGCGCTGCAGGCGGGCGAGGGGCTTGCGGAATCGGCGAACGATACCATTTAACGTCTTGAACCGGCGTCGCCTTCGGGGGTGCCATTAAGAATTTGACGCTCATTCGAGGTCGATATGCAATTTGAGAATTATACCGACCGCGCCCGCGGTCTCATCCAGGCCGCGCAGACCATTGCCTTGCGCGAAAATCACCAGCAATTCACGCCGGAACATGTCCTGAAGGCGCTCCTTGACGATCAGGAGGGGCTCGCTGCGAACCTCATTCGCGCGGCTGGCGGCAAGCCGGAAGTCGCGCTGCAACTCACCGACGAAACGCTCGGCAAATTGCCCCAGGTAGAGGGCGGGTCGGGCCAGATCTATATGGCCGCGCCCACCGCCAAGGTGTTCGCGGCGGCGGAGGAGATCGGCAAAAAGGCCGGCGACAAATTCGTGACCGCTGAGCGCCTGCTCACGGCGCTCGCCGTTGAGGCGCAGGCCGGAACGGCGGCAATCTTGAAAAAGGCCGGCGTCACCGCCGTCAAACTCAACGAGGCGATCAACGACATCCGCAAAGGACGCACCGCGGACACCGCATCGGCCGAGCAGGCGTATGATGCGCTGAAGCGTTACGCCCGCGACCTCACAGAAGCGGCCCGCGACGGCAAGCTTGATCCCGTGATCGGGCGCGACGAAGAAATCCGCCGGACGATGCAGGTGCTTTCCCGGCGCACAAAAAACAATCCCGTGCTCATCGGCGAACCCGGCGTCGGCAAGACCGCCATCGCCGAGGGCCTTGCCCTACGCATCGTCAATGGCGACGTGCCTGAAAGCCTCAAGGAGAAATCGCTCCTCGCGCTGGATATGGGCGCGCTGATTGCCGGCGCGAAATATCGCGGCGAGTTTGAAGAACGCCTTAAAGCCGTGCTGCAGGAAGTCACCGATGCAGACGGGCAGGTCATTCTCTTTATCGATGAGATGCATACGCTTGTCGGCGCCGGCAAAGCGGACGGCGCCATGGATGCGTCGAACCTTCTGAAACCTGCACTCGCCCGCGGGGAGCTGCACTGCGTCGGCGCCACGACTCTCGATGAATACAAGAAATATGTGGAAAAAGACGCAGCGCTCGCGCGACGCTTCCAGTCCATCTTTGTTGATGAGCCGACGGTCCAGGATACGATCTCGATCCTCCGTGGGCTGAAAGAGAAATACGAACTCCATCACGGCGTCAGGATTTCCGTCAGCGCGATTGTCGCCGCCGCGACCCTGTCGCATCGCTACATCACGGACCGGTTCCTTCCCGACAAGGCGATCGACCTCGTTGATGAAGCGGCTTCGCGCCTGAAGATGGAAGTTGATTCCAAACCGGAAGAGCTTGATGAGCTCGACCGGCGCATCATCCAGATGAAGATCGAACGCGAAGCGCTGAAGAAAGAAAACGATCAGGCGTCGAAAGACCGGCTTGAAAATCTCGACAGCGAATTGTCGCAACTGGAGCAGCGTTCGGCGGAATTGACGGCACGCTGGCGGGCCGAAAAAGACAGTCTTGCCTCGTCGACAAAAGTAAAAGAACAACTCGACCAGTCACGCCAGCAACTGGCCGATGCTGAACGCCGCGGTGATCTCGCCAAGGCTTCTGAATTGAAATACGGAACTATCCCGGCGCTCGAAAAACAACTCGCCAAAGCCGAGGGCGATGCCGACGGCGATACGCGCGCGCTGGTGAAGGAAGTTGTCGACGACGAAAATATCGCGAGCGTTGTCTCGCGCTGGACGGGCGTTCCGGTCAACAAAATGCTCGAAGGCGAACGCGAAAAGCTCCTGAAAATGGAAGACGCGCTTGGGCGCCGCGTTGTCGGTCAGGCCGAAGCGGTCGGCGCGGTTTCCGCGGCGGTGCGGCGCGCGCGCGCGGGTCTGAAAGATCCGAACCGACCCATGGGCTCGTTCCTGTTCCTCGGGCCCACCGGTGTCGGCAAGACGGAACTGACAAAGGCGCTCGCGGAATTCCTGTTCGACGATGAAACCGCCATCGCGCGCATTGATATGTCCGAGTTCATGGAAAAACATTCCGTCTCTAGGCTGATCGGCGCGCCGCCGGGTTATGTCGGCTATGAAGAAGGCGGCGTTCTCACCGAACGCGTGCGCCGCCGGCCTTATCAGGTTGTCCTCTTTGATGAAGTCGAAAAGGCGCATCCGGATGTCTTCAACGTGCTGTTGCAGGTGCTCGACGACGGGCGCCTCACCGACGGTCAAGGCCACACGGTCGACTTCAAAAACACGCTAATCATTATGACATCGAACCTAGGCGCTGAATTCCTTGCCGCACAAAAAGCGGGTGAGGAGTCTTCTGCCGTCCGCGGTCCGGTGATGGATGCGGTGCGTGCAAAATTCCGTCCTGAATTCCTGAACCGCCTCGATGAAATCATTCTGTTTCATCGTCTTGCGCGGGCGCATATGGATGCAATCGTCGATATTCAGATCGCCCGGCTCGCCGGCCTGCTTGCCGATCGCAAGATTACGCTGGCGCTCGATGAAAAAGCCCGCACGTGGCTTGGCGACAAAGGCTATGATCCCATTTACGGGGCCCGGCCTTTGCGGCGGGTTATCCAGAAATCCCTGCAGGATCCGTTGGCGGAGCTATTGCTGGCGGGCAAAGTCGCCGACGGGTCGGCGCTCAACGTTTCCGCCGATGGCGATGCGCTGACGATCAACGGCGAAACCGTGGAGGCGCGCGATCACTTCGCCTTCTCCGGTAAAGGTGAAAATGCGCCGCCGCCGGGCGCGATGCTCAATTAGGACGACCTGTTATGGCTGATGAGAAAAAATGGAAACCTGACCTCGACGAGGATGCGTTGAAAGACCTGATCCGCGCGACCATCGCGAGCGCTGGGCCCATTGATCCGTCCGAACTCCCGACAAAAATCCGTGAGCGGATCAAAGGCCGCGCCACGGGCGATCTCGATATTGACGCCTATGTCAAACAGGTGCTGCGCGAGACGAAGAAGGACTAATCAGGGAATGTGTTGGTTATCAGCACAGCACTGAATCTGAGGGGCGCTGCAAACCGCAAAATTTCGGTGCTACTCTCTTGGTTATGTAGCGGAGAGCTGTGAACATAAAATGGCAGTCATTACTTCAAAGAAACTGCAATTTAAAGAAGCGCATCAACATGCGGAGTTAAGGATTG
>JAJFHC010000283.1 GCA_021775835.1 Hyphomicrobiales bacterium
ATTCACGTTCTCTAGTGCAATTCGCCAGGAAACAATGTCGACGGGTATGAGTGACGGTCTGCTCACGGTGATCGTTAGGAAACCTGCCCAAGCGAGGCCCTCATCGACTTCATCGCACATGCACCGCGCAGCTTGAAAGCCCTCGATGGTGAAGCCTCAAGCGTGCGACCGGATGGGCTTCGCAAGGTAGTGTCAAAGATCTTTCGCACATGCCATCAGGCAACGGCTCCGTGGGTTGAGGTTTGCTTCTCGAAGAGCGGTTTTATGTTCATGTATTTGCGGGTTGCCTGAAGCTCAGCTTGCCACCGACTTGTTTCGTCTGACACCGCCCGTCAACACAACTTTCACCCATCTGCCTTGCGTCTGGCTCTTGCGTGGATTTGCTGTTACCAGTTGTTTATGATGCACAATATTCAATTTGTGGCGCCCGACCTTGATCGACCCAGGAGCCAATAGGCACCAGCCAATGCGATGAGAACTGCTGCAAGCCCCAAAAACTTTGGTGCGGATAATTCATTCATGTCCAATATAATTAGTTTTCGAACGACTGCCATCACACCAATCAGGACAATTTCCCTGGCATCAATAATGGCGGCATGATTCTTCATGTTGCGTTGAAGCGAACGGCCGAATTCGAGCGCAATGAGTACCGTCATAACCATGCCAAAGATGACCTGCAAACTAAGCAAATCAGTGACGTCCCACGGCATGAACACCAAGCCTACCAAGGCCAGTAAGAGACGTAGCAGTGCGAACATTGCTGCAATTGCAATTGTAATCTGTAAAACAATCGTGACAGCGAGTTCGAAGCGTTGAAAGATCGACGACTTGTTCCAGTGCTGTCGCAGTGTCTGTTCGTGGTCGGTCATCAGTCAAATCCTTCTCACGCCGTTCGTTAGGCGATTTGTTTGATAAGCATGTAAAAAATCGCCTTTGTAGGCACGCAAACATTGCCCTCTGAAAAGACGACCACAATTGCAAGACCGGCCACGATTGCATGTGAAGCAAGTTGAACTCTGACGATGGAGCATAGATCATTTTCCATCTACATTCCAAAATCATCAACCTAGGCTCAATCTCGATGCAAAAGATCACAGCAGCGACAAGCGAATTTGGAGGGAACATTCGAAAATTTCTGAAACTGGAAGCTGCTGCCGGCCTTGTTCTGCTGGCAGCGGCGATGTTGGCCATGTTGACCAAGAACTCGCCATTGTCCGACGTATATCAATACCTGTTGCTGATTGAAGGCGAGATTCGGATCGGCGACCTCCAAGTCGAAAAACCTTTGTTCCTTTGGGTAAACGACCTTTGGATGACGATTTTCTTTTTCCTTGTGACGATGGAGATCAAGCGCGAGGCCATCGACGGATATCTGTCGGACAGATCACAGTTGACTCTACCGGCGTTGGCCGCAGCCGGCGGTATCATCGTGCCGGCTATGATCTATGTCGCCTTTAATTGGGGAAACCCGGCTGCCCTTAAAGGGTGGGCAGTGCCGACGGCAACCGATATTGCGTTCGCACTCGGTATTGTGGCTTTACTGGGTTCAAGAGTACCCTTGAGCTTGAAGATTTTTCTGATGACGCTGGCTGTGCTTGATGACTTGGCGGCCATCGTGGTCATTGCCCTTTTCTACACGACAACTCTATCGCTGGTTTCTTTGTTTTTGGCGGCGATTGGCGTCACCGTCCTAATTGCTTTGAACCGCCTTGGCGTCACCCATGTGGCCGGCTACATTCTTGTCGGGGCAGCGCTTTGGATCTGCGTTTTGAAGTCAGGCGTACATGCCACACTTGCCGGTGTCGTTATCGCGCTGGCGATACCAGGTCGTTCTTTACATCCGGATCGACCTGCCCCCCTCAAACAACTCATTCACATGCTGCATCCTTGGGTTGCCTTTGGTATTTTGCCGACATTTGCCTTTGTCAATGCGGGCATTGACTTGAGTCAGGTGCGATTTGACAGGTTGTTGGATCCTGTGCCGGTGGGAATCGCATTAGGCCTATTCGCCGGCAAGCAACTCGGTGTGTTCGGCTTCGCTTGGGTGACCGTCAAACTAGGATTCGCCAAGATGCCACCAGGCACCACGTGGGTTCAATTTTATGGAATTGCTGCCTTATGCGGTGTCGGATTCACGATGAGTTTGTTCATCGGAGGGCTGGCATTCGCAGAGGGCGGCGCCGGGTACGCAAGGGTTGACCGTCTGGCAATCATCGCGGCATCAATTTTATCTGGAATAACCGGCTACCTAGTCCTGCGTTTGCACAAAGCCTCTAGTGATCATGAAAACCGCTAACAGCCTTGTCTTCCATGGCTGCCGTTCGTGAGTAAGATTTCGGTCACAGACTGACGGGGAGGTGCAACGCAATTGATGTCGCGACACACTCGACGTGTTGATTGTAGTTTTTCTGTCATAAACCGATCAGACGTTTTGCCGTTAAACGCACCAGGAGGTAAACTGTTTGGTGGTGACGACGTGTGTCCGCTTTCCACAATGACTGCGACAAGCCGAAGATCTGTTCTGCGAGCGCGACACCGAATCCCGTTATGAGGCAATCCGTGCTCTGTGCAATTGCTCCGGCGCGATGTTTACAAACACCCAAGATCTTCTAGGGGGAAATCCATCCGTTTTATCAATGCAGATTGAGAGTGATATTATCGTGAAATCAGGACAAGCAGTATGCTTGTGATGCTGTTGGATCTGACAGTATTCAATGTCGGGTTCCGCGATCTCAATCCGACGGACCCGTCATGCCGCACTCCAAGTCTCTGAGGAGCCCGTCGTTCAGTCCATAGACCCATCCATGTATATTCAGCGTCTTACCTTTCTTCCAGGCGGACCGGATGATGGGAGTCCGTGACACGCTGGTGACCTGAGCCATTATGCTGAGTTTGCACAACCGGTTGAGTCGGGAACCGCTATCCGTGATTTTGCACAATAGGTTGTCATGTGTCGCTGCAACATCGCGGATCGGCTGAAGCCAGTGATCGATGATGCCATGCTTTTGGCCATCCATTGCCGCCTCGACGCCCCCGCAGCCGTAATGACCGCAGATGATGATATTTTTGACTTCAAGTGCCTCGACCGCAAACTCGAGAACAGATAAGAGATTCATGTCACCGCTGTGAACAATGTTTGCAACATTGCGGTGGACGAACACCTCGCCAGGCTCAAGACCCGTAATGACGTTGGCAGGAACCCGGCTGTCGGAACATCCGATCCAAAGAAACTCCGGCCGCTGCAATGCGGTCAGCCGGTTGAAATAGTCCGGATCTTCCCTGAGTTTCTCCCTGGCCCAAAGGACA
>JAJFHC010000284.1 GCA_021775835.1 Hyphomicrobiales bacterium
TTTTTGTGAGGTTGTTATGAATTATTAGCCACCTGAGACAATCGTAGATTTGTACTATGAGGTGTTTAAAGGCACTGATATTCTTCAGAGAAAGATGGTCGGCAAAGCGCTAACCGATCTTCTGGAGAGAATTGATGATCCCCTTGTCGTTGCGCTTGATGGGCAATGGGGAACAGGTAAAACCTATTTTCTTAAACGCTGGATCGGAGCGCATACGGTCGAGAATGGCAGCACAGCAACAACGGTCTACTTCGACGCTTTTGCACACGACTACCTGGGTGATCCGCTTCCCGCGTTGGTTTCTGCCCTAGCTGAACGTTTCCCATCTGGTAATGAGGGAAACGTCCAAAAGGTGAAGGCGGCAGCTTTCAAGCTGGCGAAACCACTCACACGAGTGGGATTGGCAATCGCTACGTTTGGAGCAACTGAAGCTCTGGGCGATTTGGGCGACGCAGTTGCCGAAGCGGTAAGCGGTGAAACTGCTGCGGGTTTCGAGAAGTTTTGGGAGAAAGAATCTGGTCGCCGCGCGGCCATGGACGAATTCAAATCTGCCCTTGAGACATTAACAGCTCCCTCCACTGAAAATGGAACCGGTTCATCCTTAGTTTTTGTAATTGATGAATTGGATCGGTGTAGACCGGATTATGCCTTGGAAGTTCTAGAGGTGATTAAACATTTCTTTTCCGTCCCTCATGTTCATTTCGTACTTGGCGTTAATCTGCACGCTTTGGAAAATAGCGTGAAAGTCAGTTACGGCAAAAACATAGATGCCCAAGCATACCTAAAAAAGTTCATACAGATAACTCTCGAGCTGCCAGCCGATCTTGGTGATATTCACACCAAAAATCCAGTGAACTTGGTTTACTTAGCCCATTTGATCGAAGAAATGGGTGTGCCCGAACACATTTCGGAGCCGTTGAAAGTCCAAGTCAAAATGGTGGCGAGATTCAACGACATTTCGATACGAGATATCGGAAAAATAGTCTCTTCGATATCTTTGGCAAGCAACGAAGTGTTGAATAAAAGCAACTTTCTAAAAGGCTGGATTGCTGTAATGGTTGATCTAGTGATTGCGAAAAACGTCCGCCCTGATCTTTACCCCAAATTTTTGAATGCTACCGTCAACGAGGCGGACCTTGCTTCGTATATCGGAGCCACGGAAAGCACCATCACAGAGAAAATTGATGGCGAACACAATCCTGAATACGAACATCAAATTTATTACCGATATGAAACGTGGCTCTACATTGCGCACAATGGGCGCCTGGAAAACGCAGATCCTGAACATGTAAGGGCTGTTGGTCGGCAATTCGATCAGTATGGATTAGTGGATGAACCTCGCACGCTTCCAATGAGGGTGCACCATATGTGGCTGGACCAGTTTAACTTTTACACGCCTAGTTGAGGTCGAAAACTCGTTCTAGGGAACAAACAGAATACGCTAAAGTCGCACGTGCGACTATGCGACTGTGGTTTACAGTCGCATGTTCTCTGTTGGTTCCAACCCACCAAGGACTAAGTCCTTGAAAAGATTGGTAGGCTGTACAGGGATCGAACCTGTGACCCGCTGATTAAGAGTCAGCTGCTCTACCAACTGAGCTAACAGCCCTCAAATCTCGTCATATCATAACGATGAAAACCGGCTCCGGCAATGTTCACTGGCCTGAACCGACTGTGGAGCGTATCTAACAGACCGTCCCGGTCCTGTCCAGCACTCATGACGCATTTGATTCACACCATTGCCGTGTCGTGGTGGGTGAATTCTATGCGCCTGTGAAGCGCCACGTTCATCAACAGGCCGAACCCGAACATCAGGGTCAGCATGGCGGTACCGCCATAGGAAACCAGGGGCAGCGGCACGCCGACGACCGGCATCAGTCCCATCACCATGGCGAGGTTGACGAAGGCATAGAGAAAGAACGTCAGGCACACACCTGTGGCGAGCAATCGGCCGAAATGGTTGAAGCTGTTCACTGCCACATAAAGCCCGAAGGCCAGGATGATGAGGTATCCCGCCACCAGGGCGACGCCCCCCACCAGTCCCATCTCCTCGGCGAGCATGGTGAAGATAAAATCCGTATGCTGTTCGGGCAGGAAATTGAGTTGGCTCTGCGTGCCATGCAACAGTCCCTTGCCCCAGATCCCGCCTGAGCCGATGGCAATTTTCGACTGCAGGATATGATATCCGGCCCCCAGCGGGTCGCGCTCGGGGTCGAGAAAAGTCAGAATGCGTTGCCGCTGATAGCCATGCAACAAATTCCAGGCCACTGGGATGGCCGCCAGCACGCCCACCAGTCCTGTTGCGAAATACCCCCAGTGCAGCCCCGCCACCAGCAGCATCCCGAGGCCACCGGCGAGCAAAAGGATCGCAGTTCCCAGGTCGGGCTGTTTCAGCACGAGCAGAGTTGGCACCAGGATCATCAAAAGCGGCACGGCCAGTTTGAGGGGCTTTGAGACCTCCTCGCGTGGCAAACGTTCGTAAAAGGCCGCCAGAGCCAGCACGAGGGCGATCTTCATGAATTCCGAGGGCTGGAGCTGGAAGGCACCCAGATCGATCCATCTTTGGGCACCGCCGGCCTTTGTGCCGAACACCGGCACCAGCGCCAGAAGCACAAGCGCAAAGCCGTAGAACGGATAGGCCGCCTTCATCCACAATCTGATGTCGATCAGCGCCACCACAACAAGCAGAGCCAGCCCGATGCCGAACCGGATGACCTGACGTTGCGCCCACGGGTCCACGTCGCCGCCAGCCACCGAAAACAGCATGACCGCACCAAAGCCGGAGATGGCGGCCAGAACCAGGGTGAAGAACCACGCCGGGCTGACGAATTTGTCGATGATCGCAATCGCGCGGACCGGTTTTTCGTCGTGGTTCATGACCGGTCTTCCTTCCGGCCACGTTTGCTGCGGTCTCTCGGCTTCTTCTCCGACACCACTGCTTCTTCCGTCGTCGGAGGCACATAGACCGGTTGAGTGGCCGGATCGCGTTCGAGCAGTTGCAGCATGATATCCTTGGCCACCGGAGCCGCGGCCCGGGATCCGCCGCCGCCGTGCTCGACAATCACAGATATGGCATAACGGGGATTGTCCGCCGGGGCAAAACAGACAAACAGGGCATGATCTCGCCGGTGCCAGGGCAGTTGCGAGTTCTTCGAGATACCGCGCCGGCGCTCCGCCTTGGTAATGCGCCGCACCTGCGACGTGCCGGTCTTGCCAGACATGAGCTGTCCGTTGACGTCGATCTTCGAACGCCCAGCCGTGCCGCGAGGTTCGTTGACAACACCGAACATGCCGCGCTTGACGATTTCCAGATACTCATCCTTGATATCGATCTTTGGCACTTCGGACGGTATCAGGCTGCGGTCGCCAATCGTGCGCACGATGTGCGGCTCCACGGCATAACCGCCATTGGCTATCCGTGCCGTCATCACCGCAAGTTGCAGCGGGGTGGTCAAGACGTAACCCTGACCGATCCCTGCAACCAGAGTCTCTCCCGGATACCAGGGCTGTCCGAAATTGGCGCGTTTCCAGCCCCTGCTCGGGATCGCACCCGCCTTGGCACCGTAAACATCGAAGCCCAGCGTCTGCCCCAACCCAAGCTTTGTGGCGACTTCAGCGATCTTGTCGACGCCGATTTTTCGCGAAATCTCATAGAAGTAAGTATCGCACGACTGCTTGATGCCGTTGTGCATGTCCATCCTGCCGTGCCCGCGACGCTTCCAGCAATGGAAGTCATGATTCCCCAGCCGGTATCGGCCGGTACACCGCACTTTGTCGTTCGGATCCACCAAGCCGCTTTCAAGTGCGGCCAGTGCAACCACCATCTTGAAGGTCGAGCCAGGAGGATACTGTCCCCTCATCGCCTTGTTCATGAGCGGATTGTGCTTGTCCGCATTCAGCTCGCGCCAGAGTTTGGTTTTTATACCGCCGACAAACTCGTTGGCGTCGAACCCCGGCGACGATGCCGAGGCCAGGATTTCGCCGGTCTTGACATCGACCACAACCGCCGACGCGCTTTTTTCATCCTTCAGCCGCTCCATGATTTGCCGTTGGATGGCCAGATCGATGGTCAGAACTGTTTCCTTGCCCGCGACACTGGGTACCTGATCCAATTCCCGGATTACCCGTCCACCAGAGTTCACTTCCACCTTCAAAGTACCCGACGTGCCGCGCAATTCCTGGTCGTGGGTCTTCTCCACACCGTTCTTGCCGATATGAAAACCGGGCATCAGAAGCAGGGGATCTCCGTCCACTTCATCGGTATTGGCCGACGCCACATAACCCACCACATGCGCCAGGTCGCGGCCATGGTGGTACTGCCGCGTCGCCCCCATCTGGGGCAGAACGCCCGGTAGGTTGGGGCCGTGAACACTGATCTGGGCAAACTGTTGCCAATTCAGGTTTTCGACCACTGTTATCGGCACGAAACCGCGCTGGCGCTTTGCGCGTTTCAGCACCCTGTCGATATCTGCGTCTTTCAGCGGTACGACAGTGGCGATCTTCTTGAGGGTGTCGCGCAACTGGGTCGTCTCTTCCGGGATGACAATAACTTGCAGGTTTTCACGATTTGAAGCCACCGCGCCGCCAAACCGATCGACGATTTTACCCCGCAGCGGCGCTATCAGCCGGTAGTTGATCCGGTTCTCATCGGCCTGCAGGGCATATTGATCGGCCTCCAGCACCTGCAGGTAGTACATGCGCGACCCCAGGATTCCAAACGCCGCAAGTTGGCCGGCACCCAGCAGAAAGGCCCGTTTGGTAAACGCCTGATGCCTCAGTTTTTCGTCGCGATCATAGGCCATGGCGCCGCCTACCCGAACCCTGTTCCGGCTTCACGCGGACGTACACCGAGAATCAGGGACAGCGGAATGAACAGGATTATGCCAGCCGCAAACGCCAGTGCGGTTTGGTAAGGATCGACCAGGGTTCCAAAATACAACGACGTCAATCCCCAGGCCAAAGCCATGGCAATTGCCGATATCGTCACATAGGCCATGCCGATCACCAGCCAAGGCATGGAAAACAGTGACGTGCGCTGCCCGCGCAGAACGAGATAGGCGACCAGAAAACTCAGAGCCCAGAGCCCAAGGGGCCCGCCGTAAAACGCATCGCACATGATCCCGACAGCGAAGACCAGCCAATACTGGACGTCCCCCCGCCGTGACAACGACCAGCAGAACACGACGCAGAATGCACCCATCGGCCCGAGGGCCGGCACGCTATAACCGAGCCCGGCCGGAACGACGGACAAGATCAGGACAATGAAGACGACAAACAGAACCAGCGCCATTCTCAGGGCCCGGAAGAATTGATCTGGTCTGATTTTGAGTATCATGATCGCCGTCTCGTCACTGACTTCCGCTTTCCGCTGTTGTCAATGCAGCTGTATTTGGAGGATCCTTCGATGCTGTGCCAGGCACCTCCTCGGTTGGGGTTTCAGGTTTTTTGAGGACCCGGACATATTGTTGGTACTCAGGAGCGGCACTCAGGCGTATATGAAAACTGCCAGTCGGCGTCGCCTCGACAATGCCCACAGGCAGGCCCACGGGAAACAGTCCGCCATGTCCGGACGTGACGACCCGGTTCCCCTCCTGAAGGCGGGCCCCCAAGGGCAGGAACTCAAGGGTCGGCGTTTCCGTATTGTTTCCAGACAGAATTGCGCGGTACCCCAGCGGTTCGACGCGAACCGGCACCTTGCTGTTGAGGTCGCTCAACAACAGCACTCTGGAAGTTCGGTCTCCCGAAGATACCGTGCGCCCGACAACGCCGTCGGCTCCAATGACCGCCAATCCCTCTATCACATCCTTGTTGAGTCCCGAGTCGATCAGTACCGTCCTGACAAACGGGCTGCTTGTGTCTGCGATCACCCTTGCGGTTACAGCTTCCGACTGATTCTCCGGTGTTGCATTCAAGAGGCGTTCATAGCGCGCAATGTCACTTTGGAGCTTGGCAACCTCGGCATAGAGCCCCCGCATTTCACGGTTCTCCGCCTTCAGGCGGGACACCTCGTCGACCAGATACTGGTAGGAACCGGCGTAACTCGTGGTTTCGCGCACGCGCGCCACGGGCTCGGACAACAGTTTGAGCAAAGGTGCGGTGAGATCAGCGGCAAGGCGATGGGCGATCCGGGTCAGCCCCGTGTCGCTGCGGCTTAGAACGAGCAGCACAAGCGACGCAACAATAAGCCCTGCAAACCAGATTTTGTTCGCGGACCTTCTCGGCGCCGAAAACCGCCACTTAGGGTACTTAGCCACGACCCCTCACCCTCACTTTCGTCCGATTGCACCTTTTCCGCGTCAAAGCCACAACCATTCGCCAATCGCATGCCCGCGATTCAAAGTCGGTTCTACCGGTGTCAGTATACCGAAGACAGAATGTTTTTCATCAATTTCAGGTTTTCAATCGCTTCCCCGGTCCCCAGAGCGACACAGGACAAAGCGTCTTCCGCAATGGTCACGGGCAAATTCGTCTCATTGCTCAGGACCACGTCCAGATTTGCAAGAAGCGACCCGCCTCCTGTCAAAACGATGCCATGGTCGACAATATCGGCGACCAGTTCCGGAGGTGTGGTTTCCAGGGCAATTTTCACGGCTTCGACAATCTGTCCTACCGGCTCGGACAAGGCTTCTGCAAGCTCACGCTGGCGTAGAGCAATGGTCTTGGGAATACCGCTGACAAGATCGCGGCCTTTGATTTGGATCGATACTTCATGGCCATTGATCGGTACAGCGGCGGTTCCAACCTCCTTCTTGATTCGCTCAGCACTCGAATCACCGATCAGAAGGCTGTGGTTTCGACGGATGTAGGAAGAAATCGCCTCATCCATCTTGTCGCCCCCGACCCGCACCGATCGGGAGTACACGATACCGCCTAGCGACATGACGGCCACTTCCGTGGTGCCGCCGCCGATATCGACGATCATCGATCCGACAGGGTCATTGACCGGCAGTCCTGCCCCCAGGGCGGCGGCCATGGGTTCTTCGATGAGATATACCCGCCGCGCGCCGGCAGACAATGCTGATTCCTGAATCGCACGGCGTTCAACCGCCGTCGCACCCGACGGCACACAAATAACAACTTGCGGGCTGGCGAATGAATGACGGTTGTGAACCTTGCGGACGAAATGCTTGATCATTTCCTCCGCCACTTCGAAATCGGCGATAACGCCTTCGCGCATCGGCCGGATAGCCTTGATGTTGCCGGGCGTACGCCCAAGCATGACCCTCGCCTCTTCACCGACGGCCAGGACTTCACGTTTTCCGTCCTGTTCGATGATAGCAACGACCGATGGTTCATCCAATACGATCCCGCGGCCCTTGACATAAACCAAGGTATTGGCCGTGCCGAGATCGATGGCCATATCGGATGAAAACATACCAAGAAGACGGGAGAGCATCCTGGTCGTTTACCCCACTTACTCTGAAACTTAAACCGCTGAATTTGTTTTGTGCGACGAATGAGCAAACAAACGTCGCGTGCAGGAACACCATACAAGGCTGAACCTGCTTCGCGCTACAGGTATTATCAATCTTTGAGACGAAATTTAGTGTTGGTAAATGCAGGAATCGGCCAAAACTGGATAAATCAGGCGGCAGAATTCGCCTCAATTGAACCAAAATGCATTTTAATACATAATTTTCAAACAGTTAAACATTGTTGTTGTATTAATCCCTCACCTTGCCGGCGAACCATCGCCGGCAAGGTGAGGTTATCTGCTCGTTAGGACGCAACCAGCGCTTCTGGCGCAGTTTTCTCACGTTTTGTCATCAGCTTGTTCAAGGCGCTCAAATATGCCCTCGCCGATGCCACCAGTGTGTCGGTGTCAGCTCCGCGCCCGGTGACCGTCTTTCCGTTTTCTTCAAGCCTGACACTCACGTCCGCTTGCGCATCGGTTCCCTGGGTTACCGCATGGACCTGGTAGAGCTGCAAGGTGCAATTATGCTCGACCATCGCCTTGATCGCATTGAACGTGGCGTCGACCGGGCCATCCCCGGTTGCTGTGTAAGATTTCTCCTCGCCATCGATATCGAGCACCATCTTGGCTTCCTGAGGGCCTTCTGAACCGGCGACAACACGCAGGGACACAAACTTGATCAGATCATTGGCACTGCCCATTTCATCGTCGACCAACGCCACGATATCCTCGTCGTACACGTGCTTTTTCTTGTCAGCCAGATCCTTGAACCGGCGGAACGCATCCTGAAACGCATTGTCACCCAGTTCGTAACCCAAATCTTCGAGTTTCGTCTTGAAGGCGTGGCGTCCGGAATGTTTGCCCATGACCAGCGACGTTTCCTTCAAGCCCACGCTTTCCGGTGTCATGATTTCATAGGTCTCGGCATTCTTCAGCATGCCGTCCTGGTGAATGCCGGACTCATGGGCAAATGCATTTTTGCCAACGATCGCCTTGTTGAACTGGACAGGGAATGCCGACACGGCCGAAACCATCTTTGAAGCTTTGGTTATCATGGTTGTATTGACGCCGCACTGATAAGGAAGAATGTCGCTACGCGTCTTCAGAGCCATGACAACTTCTTCCAAAGCCGCATTCCCCGCTCGTTCACCCAAACCATTGATTGTGCACTCGATTTGACGCGCACCGGCATGTACGCCTGCCAGGGAATTGGCGACTGCCATGCCCAGATCGTTGTGGCAGTGGGTTGAAAAGATCGCCTTGTCGGAATTGGGCAC
>JAJFHC010000285.1 GCA_021775835.1 Hyphomicrobiales bacterium
ACACACAAGGTGCAGACCACGCGGGCCCGCATCCGTGCAATCGGTATTGAAGGACAGAGCCAGCTCATCTATGTGGACACACCGGGGATATTCGCCCCCAGGCGCACGTTGGACCGGGCAATGGTCGAGGCTGCCTGGCAAGGCGCAGGTGATGCGGATGTGGTCGTGCTCATTACCGATGTTGCCCGTGAGAACGATGAGGATCTCGACCGAATCCTCAAGGGGCTGGAGGGGGCGAGTGTCCCTGTCATTCTGGTGCTCAACAAGATTGATACCGTTGCCCATGAAAAGCTTCTGGAGTTGTCGAAAGAACTGAACGATCGGTTCGATTTTTCTGCAACCTTCATGATTTCCGCGTTGAAGGGGCACGGTGTGGAGGATTTGCGTGCGGACCTCGCCGGCCGCATGAAACCGGGTCCCTGGCTCTATCCGGAGGACCAGATTGCCGACGCGCCGCTGCGCCTTCTGGCCGCGGAAATCACACGCGAAAAAGTGTATTTGCGATTACACAACGAGTTGCCCTATGCCTCGACAGTTGAAACGGAGGCTTGGCAGGATCGCAAGGATGGCAGCGTACGGATCGATCAGGTGCTTTATGTGGAACGCCAAAGCCAGAAGAAGATTGCTCTTGGTGCCGGCGGGCAGACGATCAAGGTAATCGGACAGGAAGCACGCAAGGATCTGGAAGAATTCCTCGACAGGCGGGTGCACCTGTTTATCTTTGTGAAGGTGCGCAAGCAGTGGAGTGAAGATCCCGAGCGGTACCGCCAGATGGGCCTCGACATGCCGAAGAAGTGACGGTTGCAATCTTGTCGCCATCGTCTTGCTCCTGATCGTGTTGACGCCCGAATGATACTTTGGATTTGGCTAAACGACGATGGAATGGTCTGAAGAGGGAGTGGTCCTGGCGTGTCGGCGTCATGGCGAGTCCAGTGTCATTCTGGAATTGCTCACCCGCGCTCGCGGGCGACAGTTGGGGTTGGTCCGCGGCGGGCGCTCACAACGCTTGAGGAGCACGCTTCAACCGGGCAACTCGGTAAGTGCCAGGTGGCGGGCAAGGCTTGAGGAACATCTTGGCACGTTGACGGTCGAGCCATTGACGATGCGTGCCGCCGTGCTGATGGATGACCCTCTCAGACTTGCGGGACTTTCGTCGCTGACAACCATGGCACAACTGATACCGGAACGTCAGGCGTTTTTGCGCCTTTTTGACGCCTTCATGATCGTGCTCGATTCGCTTGAGCAATCCACCCTTTGGCCGGCTCTGCTCGTGCGCTGGGAGATGGGGTTGCTCGAGGAACTGGGTTTCGGATTGGACCTCTCAACATGTGCCGGTACCGGATCCACCGAGCGGTTGATCTATGTGTCGCCGAAGTCCGGACAGGCAGTGAGTGAGGACGCCGGTCGTCCATACGCAGAAAAACTGTTTGACCTGCCGGCGTTTCTGAGAGGCGGGCCCGCCGAGGAACCCGATCGGCAAGATGTCCTGAACGGTTATGCTCTGACAGGATATTTTCTCAATCGGCACGTTTTTGACGCCCGCGGCATAGACCATCCGCCGGCGCGCGAACGTCTCGTTGCCCTGTTGCGGTCACAGGCCGATTCAGATTAGAAGTCGTGGTGTAAAACTGGGATTTCGACACAAGATGCCGTGTCTGCAGCCTATTTCGCGTGGTATAAGAGCACTTCATGAGCACGATTGATCTCCCCCCTGATTCGGATGGCATTGAGCCGATAAACCTGCGCGAGGCGCTGGAAGAACGTTATCTGGCCTATGCGCTGTCCACGATCATGCACCGGGCACTGCCGGATGTGCGTGACGGCCTGAAACCTGTGCATCGCCGGGTACTGTTCGCCATGCGCCAGTTGAAACTTGATCCAGGTTCGGGTTTCAAGAAATGTGCTCGTGTGGTCGGCGATGTGATAGGCCGTTATCACCCCCATGGAGACCAGTCCGTCTATGATGCGCTGGTACGACTGGCACAGGATTTTGCGGTACGCTATCCGCTGGTCGAGGGCCAGGGGAACTTTGGCAATGTCGACGGCGATAATGCCGCTGCTATGCGGTACACCGAGTCGCGACTGACGGAAGTTGCTCAGGCCCTGCTTGAGGGGATCGATGAAGATACCGTCGATTTCCGCGAGACCTATGATGGCGAAGATCGCGAACCGGTGGTTCTGCCGGGCAATTTTCCCAACCTTCTGGCCAACGGGTCATCTGGCATCGCTGTGGGCATGGCGACCAACATCCCGCCGCACAATGCCGGTGAGTTGTGTGACGCCGCACTTCATCTGATCAAGCACCCCAACGCGTCGATCGAAAAGCTGGTTGATTTTGTGTCGGGTCCTGATTTTCCCACCGGGGGCATAATCGTCGAATCCCGGGATGCGATCATCGACGCCTACAAGACCGGTCGGGGCGGCTTTCGGGTCCGGGCAAAGTGGGAACGCGAAGACACCGGGCGTGGTGGCTACGTGATTGTCATAACGGAGATTCCCTACCAAGTACAGAAGTCGCGTCTGATCGAAAAGATTGCCGAACTGATGCAGGCTCGCAAACTGCCTCTGTTGGCGGATATTCGTGACGAGTCGGCTGAAGACATCAGGCTGGTTCTGGAACCGCGAACCCGCACGGTCGACCCGATCCTTTTGATGGAGTCGATGTTCAAGCTTTCCGATCTGGAGTCCCGGATCTCGCTTAACATGAACGTCCTGAGCCGTGGTCAGGTGCCGGGCGTCCTTTCTCTGCGTGAAGTCCTGAGTCAGTGGCTTGAGCACCGAAATGAAGTGCTTGTGCGTCGCACCAATCACCGGTTGGGCAAGATCGCTCACCGTCTGGAAGTCCTCGGTGGGTATCTCGTGGCCTATCTCAATCTGGATGAAGTCATTCGGATCATCCGGGAGGAAGACGAGTCCAAGAAGGTGTTGATGAAGACCTTCAGCCTGAGCGATGTACAGGCCGAGGCAATCCTGAACATGCGGTTGCGGTCATTGCGCAAGCTCGAAGAGATTGAAATCCGTACGGAATATGACGGTCTGCTTGTCGAACAGAGCGAATTGCAGGAATTGCTGGGGTCGTCCGATCTTCAATGGAAGCGGATTTCCGAGGAAATTCGCGAGACCCGAGAGAAATTTGGCCAGAAGACGGAACTGGGACGCCGGCGTACCCAGTTTGCCGAAGCGCCACAGGGTGACTTCGACATCCAGCAGGCGATGATCGAGAAAGAACCGATCACCGTGGTGTGCTCGCAAAAGGGCTGGATCCGGACCATGAAGGGACATCTAGGGGATGCCTCCAGCCTATCCTACAAGGACGGCGACAAGGAACGCTTCGTTCTTCACGGTGAAACCACCGACAAACTTGTCCTGTTTGCCAGCAACGGTCGGTTCTTCACGCTTGGCGCGGATCGACTGCCTGGTGGGCGCGGACACGGTGAACCGGTCCGGCTGATGGTGGATCTGGATCAGTCGGAGGAGATCGTCGAACTTTTTGTGCACAACCCTGACCGCAAACTCCTCGTCGCCTCAACCGACGGCCGTGGCTTCATTGTCGGCGAAGGCGATGTGGTGGCCAACACGCGCAAAGGCAAGCAGGTGCTTAACGTGTCGGCGCCACATGAGGCGCAAGTGTGCAACCCGGCAGTCGGCGATATGGTTGCCGTTGTTGGCGAAAACCGGAAGATTTTGATCTTCCCCGCAGCTGACCTGCCGGAGATGGGCCGCGGCCGCGGTGTCCGGCTGCAGAAGTACAAGGACGGAAACCTGTCCGACGCCCGGATTTTCAGCTCAAGTGAAGGGCTTTCCTGGCTCGACAGTTCAGGTCGCACGTGGACCGTCACCGATCTTGGAGACTGGCAGGGCCAGCGCGCCCAGTCCGGCCGTCTGCCGCCGAAGGGTTTCCCGCGTAACAACAAGTTTGGCCGGGGCTTTTAGTCTGCCGCACAGAATGGTGTCGCATGACAAGATCGATTGGAGCCTTGTCTCTGACAGAGACGCTACCGGCGTTCGCTCGACTTAACTGATCGTCCCTGACCCCAGGTCAGCGCCAATCAGGGAACCACCTTCCGACAATGCCTTGCGCAGATCATCTGGGATGGGCATGGACTTGATTTCGCCGTCATCCTGGATCTGCGCATGAACCCGCACCGCGCGGCCTTCCGTGATCGGCTTTCCGGTCTGGGCGAGAACTGCCTTGCAATCCCAGTGCAGTGACGATGTACTTATTTTGGCAAGCTGGATAATTGTGCGTACATGGTCACCGTAGGCCGCCGGGCCGATGAATCGAAATCGAATATCGCCCATGACAAAGGCTGTGCGGTTTTCTGCGATCATCTTGTTCGTGGGATAGCCGATGGCACGCAACAGTTCATGTTCAGTGTCGTTGAACCATGTGAGCATGAGCGGAAAGTACACCAGGCCAAAGGGGTCCGACTCGCCCCATTTCACTGTCAATTCCCGCGAATACATGATCATCTGTTTTTCCTTCGGTGGCTCGTGGCAGTTTCGCCCTGCAGTAGCACGCTCATTGCCTGAGTGCCAATGCCACAGAGCGTGGCGATATTGTTGTGTGTCACACTGGAGATGGAGTCTGGGACTGTTGATTTGTTTTTGGTCCGGTTTCGATCCACGATTCATATGCCTTAGAGGCAGGACTGGGAGGATGTGAATGTTTCTTCGCAACACATGGTATGTGGCAGCCTGGAGTTCAGAAATCGGCCGCGAGCTGACATCGCTCAAGTTGCTTGGTGAGGATGTTGTCTTTTACCGCACCGAAGATGGCAAGCCGGTGGCTCTGGAGGATGCCTGTCCCCACCGCAAACTGCCTTTGTCGATGGGCAATCTGCGTGGCGACACGGTCGAATGCGGTTATCACGGGTTGACGTTCGATTGCTCTGGGTCGTGTGTTCTGGCGCCGACGCAGGGACAGATTCCCGGTTCCGCCCGCGTTCGCAGCTACCCGGTGGCAGACAAGTGGGACTTGTTGTGGATCTGGATGGGCGATCCGGCACTTGCCAACGAGGACGAGATATTCGAGGTCCCGAATTTCGACGACCCCACCTGGGGGAAGACCGGTGGTGACGCCATTACCATCGACTGCAACTATCTGTGGGTGACCGACAATCTGCTCGACCCTTCCCATGTGGCCTGGGTGCACGTGTCTTCCTTTGGCGGAGCGGGGACTGAAGATGTGCCGCTGGAGACCGATGTTCTGGAGGATGGCATCATCGTATGGCGCTGGATGCTCGACCGGCCTCCGCCGCCTTACTATGCAAAACTTGTCAAATTCGATGGCAATGCCGACCGAAAACAGCATTACGAAGTACGGTTTCCCTCGATAGCCGTCAACAAGTCGATCTATACCCCGACGGGGAAAGGCGGTCCGGATGTTGATCTGCCGGACGACACCTACATCATGATTTCCTACAACTTCATGACTCCGATCGATGAGGATCGGACTCGCTATCACTGGTTTCAGCACCGAAACACCGATCCCGATGATGCGGACATATCGAAAATGGTGGCTGACGGTGCGCGGATGGCGTTTGAGGAAGATCGCCAGATTCTGACTGCGGTGCATGAGGGCATGGCGAACAAGGTCACACCAAACCTCAACCTCGGGCTTGATGCCGGCGCCATGCGTTTTCGCCGGATGCTGGACCGGCGCATCGAGGAAGAACAGACGAGTGCTGCCGCCGAGTAGCGTGACTGGCGCTCCACATTCAGAGTTAGTTGAGACTGAAACCGGACCTGAAAGTCTGCCACAGGAAGATCTCCCATGATCCCAGCCCAAGACCGTGTCATCATGATTTCAGGCGCCAATCGCGGCATCGGTGCAGCTGTCGCACGTTGCCTGTATGACAAGGGGTATCTGCTCAGCCTCGGTGCGCGGGATCCGTCGGGTCTGGAAGGCGTTATTGCCGGTGCCGCGCCGGAACGAGTGCTTCTGCACGCCTACGATGCCAAGAATGCATCACTGGCCGGGGACTGGACGCGAGCAACGGCAAATCGATACGGCCGCATCGACGGGTTGGTCAACAATGCGGGCATGTTCTGTGACGTCACTTTGGAAAGTGGTGATCTGGACGATCTGGATGAGGCCTGGAGTGTGAACGTCAAAGGGCCACTGATACTGCTGCGCGCGACGTTACCGTTCCTGCGCAAAGCGGGGTCCGGCCGTGTGATCAATGTGGCGTCGGCGTCGGGCAAGCGTGTGGCAGGGGTAAACGTGGGATACACCATGACAAAATATGCTGTTGTCGCCCTGACGCATCAGGTTCGCCGCGACGCATGGGACGACGGTGTTCGTGCCATGGCTCTGTGCCCGAGTTTTGTTGCCACCGATATGGCCATGAATGTCACCGATCAGGATTCCAGCACGATGACTCAGCCCGAAGATCTGGCAGAATTGGTGGCAACTACGATCGCTTTGCCAAACACCACATCGGTCGCTGAAATCGCCGTGCAGTCTTCCTATGAGATCTCGTTTTGATTTTTTGCAAGGGAGTGTTGGCGTTATTGTTTCCTGGTTTCTACCAAGGGTATCATCCACACAAGGCAGGATAACACCCAGACGACGCCTCGATTGATGGTCAGGATGTCGCCAAAATTCACGCCGACCGCGATGAAAATGAAACCCGCCAGTATAAAGCCCAGCGATCCGATCAGAATCCATCAGCGGTTTCGCAATTTCCGGACGAACGGTTGAGATTTTCATGTGGCGTCAGCGCCCAATCAGGCCCGCCACAAATTCCTCACGATTGACGCCTAAATTACAAACGCGAAATAGCCCTCGTCGATCAATGTATGCTTCGGGATTTCCGTTCAGGTTTTGTGTGAAATGAATTCAGCGTCGATGTTACTGCTGCAGATTCCGGCCTTGGCAGCGCATCGGGTTGGGCTTGATTGGGTGTGCCTGTGACTGAATTCCGGTGGCTTGTGATCAGTCGCTGATTCGAGCCGTGAAGCGGGACGTTTCGCGTCCGACCTCTGGTGTCGGTCTGTTTTGGTCGTCGAACTAAAAGCCTGTGAAAAGGCAATTGTTCTGTCTGTCTTTTTTGGTGGAGGATGCGATGCTCTGGAAGGTGATTTCAACCGTCCTTTTCTTTTTATTCGTGACGTTTTCAAGTTCGGTTTGGGCACAACAATCGAATTCTGACACGCTTCTCAGGGGTCAGAATACCAACGATGCAAACGCCGGAACCGTATCGATCATAACGATCCGTAATCTCGGCGGGCCGTTCATGATTGCGGCTCTCGATCTGTCCACGTTGCTTGACGCCGGAGAACGTTTCGAAGAAATGCGCGTCGTGCCGATCATCGCGCGCGGGAAAGTACAGAACCTTTGGGATGTTCTCTATCTGAGGGGCGTTGACATCGGTTTTGTCCAGACCGACGTGCTTGAGTATCTGAAGGATGATCCGCGGATTGATTCGATCAGGAAGCGGATACGATTCATTTCTGTCATGTTTCCCGAAGAGGTCCATATCGTTGCCCGCAAGGACATTCGCAGCCTGAAGGACCTTGAGGGCAAGACCGTCAGTATCAACGCCAAGGGGACTGGGTCATCGGTGGTGGGCACCTTGCTGTTTCGACGTCTGGGCATAAAAGCCAAGTTGATTCACGAAGATACCCGCCGGGCGATCGCCCGCATGAAAGCAGGTGAAATTTCGGCCCACTTCAATGTGTTGGGGAAACCGGCTCGCCCCGTGGCGCGGATCAAGAAGGGTGACGGCCTTCATCTGTTGGAGATTCCCTATCTGAAAGCCCTGCAGGACGTTTATTTTCCTTCAAAATTCACCAGCAAGGATTACCCTGAGTTGATCGAACCGGGCACCGAAATCCAGACGATTGCCGCCGGCAATGTTCTCGCGGTTTTCAATTGGCCCAAGAGCCATCCCCGATACAAAAAGGTGGCCCGGTTCATTGATGCCTTCTTCTCCCGGTTTGATGAACTGAAGCAACCCGGGTTTCACGCCGGATGGAAGAAGGTGAACCTGTCAGCTACAATTCCTGGTTGGCAACGCTTTCCTGCGGCACAGGAGTGGCTCGACAGGAATGTCAACAACCGAACATTGGCAAGCGCTGCGGGCGAGGCGCAATTGTTGAGGGAATTCAGGGCCTTCATGAAAAAAAGTGGTGTGACGGCCGACCTTGGCGTTTCAGGGTCGTCACAAGTTGACGCCTTGTTCCAGGAATTCCTCAGTTGGCGCGGAGGATCCACGCAGTAGACAGCGTTTGCCAATGGTGTCCGGCCTGCATGGTATGCGGGGCGGACACGCGATGCCGAAACAACGATGGGCAAGAGGATCGATGACCCGAGCGATCCAATCGAAGACCAGGCCATGCGACCCCGGTCTGTCGGCGGGTGAATTCGGAAAGACAGTGTCAAGACAATCGGTTGGTCGTAAATCCTGTGGGAGGGTCCTTCTTCAGGTTTTCTGCGTTGGGGCGGTGACGGTTCTTGTTCTGGCGAGCGCGTCCGATCGGACCATTGGACAGGACTCGAACGGAAAAGGTCCAACGTCGTATGGCAAGTGGACTTATCATCTTGTTCAAAAGCCAATCGAGGGGATCGAGTTCGTTCAGATTTACACGTCGGCTGTATCATCTACGTCGCGGAACGAAACAGCATTCGCGATCCGGTGTCAGGACGACCAGCTTCATGCCGTCTTGTTCACCAACCGTGTATTTTCGTCTGCAGAGCGGATAACGCTCAGGGTCCAGGTGGATGGCAAGAAAGCAACAACAGTGCCGTGGCAATTCGTGCGCAGCGAAGCGGTTCTGATGTCGCCGCCGGGCAACTACGTGATCGGCATTATTACGTCGGCAAGAGGGGCCAGGAGATTGAAAGTGAGGGTCAATGGTGATGGCGGCGTATTGATTAAAAACACGTATTCGCTCGCCGGTTTCGATAAAGCAATGGTCCGTTTTGGGGAGCGTTGTCTTTTCTGAGCACGGTGTTCAGACATAACCCTCAACGACGGAGATTTTAGAAGAGTAAACCTGCGGCCGAGACGGTGTTGCGGAGGTTCTCTGGAGACGAATTCCGGACGGCATGATCAAAGGCGGTTTTCCAGAGTGAACAGCGGGTTCAGTTTAGGGCTGGTCCAACTGTGGTCTATGGCGAAGGAAGGGTTTCA
>JAJFHC010000286.1 GCA_021775835.1 Hyphomicrobiales bacterium
ATATCAGACGTTCGAAGGCAAATGGCAAGCCATCTCTTCATCTGATCGAAGATGTGATCCATCACTGGGTTAACCGGGTCATCACTGGTAAATGCCGAAGCTTTGACTCGCCTGTCAGCAGCGGTCACCATAAAGTGCAAAAATTAGGCGTGACACCAATTTAGGGGGAAGTTTGCATGTTCGGCCACCGAATTCCATTTGGCATAGCGACCATCGTTCTATCAGTCCTGGTCACGACGGCCTTGGCGCCGTTGAACGGCACGATTGCCGCCGACAAGACAGTGAAATTCGACCTGACACTGGACGTGACCTGGAGTGCGGAGGTGTCGCCGTTCGAGTTTCCGCCAAGTGCGCATCTTTCCGGCGTCATCGGGGCCACCCATAATTCACGGTACGTGCTGTTTCGCGACGGAGAGACCGCCTCAAGCGGACTGGAACTTGTGGCGGAAAACGGTCGGGTGGCGATCCTGCGTGCCGAACTTGCGGAGGCCAAACGCCGCAAGCGAGTAGGCCACATGATCGACGGAGAGGATGTGAACAGCGTGCCCGGCACGATCAGCACGCGTTTCGAGGCGTCCGCGGACCATCCCCTGGCGTCATTCGTCACCATGATTGCCCCCAGCCCCGACTGGTTCACCGGAGCCGCAGAGGTCAATCTGATGCCGGATGGCAAGTGGATCGACGAGATCGAGGTGCCGTTGTGGGCCTGGGATGCGGGTTCAGACAACGGCACAACTTTTCTGGCACGCGACAGTGACAGTCAGCCCCAGGAATCCATCCGCCTGGTCACTACCCCGCATTTTCTGCACAGGGCGGGGATCATCGCTCTCGGCACGGCAACGATTCGCCGAGTTTCACCCCCGTGAACCGGTGTCGGCGTTCACCCGACCCATAATTGGCGAAGCCGGACCCGCCTAAAAACGATAGCCGATGCCGGCACCGACAACCCAGGGGTCGAGGTCGACGCTTGCCGGCACTTTGCCTGCCGTGACCTTCGCATCCATGTTGAGCCAGATCTTCTTGACATCGAAGTTTACGCTCCAGCGATCATCGATCGCATAATCGATGCCGGCCTGAAGAGCAAAGCCAATGGAATCGTCCCACGTGTCGATGCCACCGATGGCGGCGGTCGCATTGCTCGACAGAACCGCCGTGTAGTTCACGCCGGCTCCCACATAAGGCTTAAAGGCGCCCATGGGGTGGTGGTATTGCAGGGTCAGGGTTGGCGGAAGCACCCAGATCCTGGTGAGCTTGCCGGTACCGGCAAGAGACACGTCGTGCGGTGTTGTTGCCAAAATCAGTTCGACAGCAAAATTGTCATTGAAGAAATAGGAAAAATCGAGCTCGGGCATGACAGCGTCATCGACTCTCAGATTGACCGACGCACCGCCTACGCGACCGTCGTTTTCATCAGGAATCATGCCGATAACCCGACCGCGAATCAGCCACTCAGTGCCAGCCCACGGGTTTGCTTCCGGGTTTCCCGCATAAAGGTCCGCAGCTTGCGACACCGACGGTGTGGCCGCGCTCATTACTGCAGCAAGCGCTGCTCCCGCAATCGTTGCTCTTAAGCCCAGTCCCATTTGATAGCCCCTTTGTTGATGGTCGCTGCCCGTCCGTTCGACGTTGCAATTTTGTCCTGTGGAACTTGCATTGGGGCTCACGGGGCGCATTTGATCTGAATCAAACGGCCGCAAATGAATTGTGGGTGTTGCAGGCGCGCAACAGGGGGAAGGGTCCTCCAAACGTTCATCGAGGGCGCAGTCGAGGGTTTGGGCAAGCCTCGTTTCTACCGGAAAAATATGCGCCAAGACCGTTGCGCGCCTGCAGGTGTCATGGCACTGTCCGGTCGAATTTTCCAACCCTCCCGAACTCCTCAAATCACCTTCCGTGAGTTCGGCCATTGCTGATCTGAGCTTCATGTCCTTTGACCGAATTACCCATGCTTTTGCCGGCAATCCCCTCGACCGGGCGGCAATACTGCGCACCGACACGGCGGAGGTCGACCGCCTGCTGGCGTCGTCGGATGCCGGCATCGTCGCTTTTGCCGACGACCGGCCGCTGATCTCGATCAGCGATGACGGCGAGTCAATGGACATCGCCTGGCTCAAGCCGGACGATGTCCTGCCCCATCGCGTGGAGGGATCGCCGCTGACACTGCTTGGGGTGACCCAGGGGCCGGAACTGGTTGGCGCACCCCGGTTCGCCTGCCGTGTCCGGACCGATGAGAACGGGGAAGCGGATGCGGCCTTTGAGGCGCGCGGCAAGTTCATAGACCTGCGCAGCCTGGCGGTACAGGGCCTGCTTGCCCGCGATCAGCTCGGCATGCTGACCCAGGCAAGGTCGCTCGGGGCCTGGCATGCGCGCCACACGTTCTGCGCCAATTGCGGTGCCGGCACGCGGGCTGCCGATGCCGGGTACAAGCGTATCTGCGAAACCTGCAAAGCCGAACACTTTCCGCGCACCGACCCGGTGGCGATCATGGTCGTTCATCATGGCACCGACTGTCTGCTCGGGCGCCAGGCCCACTTCCCCGAAGGCAGCTACTCTGCCCTTGCCGGTTTTATCGAAGCCGGCGAATCCATCGAGGAGGCCGCCCGGCGCGAGATCTTCGAGGAAGCCGGCGTGCGGGTCGGTCAAATCACCTATCACTCGAGCCAGCCATGGCCGTTTCCCTCGAATCTGATGATCGGGCTGATCGGCGAGGCGCTCGACAAGACGCTGGACGTGGACTTCGAGGAAATGGAGGACGCACGCTGGTTCTCGCGTGAGGAAGTGATTTCCATGATCTACCGGACCCATGATGGCGGCCTGTTCACGCCACCGGACATTTCCATCGCCCACCAGATGATCAAGAGCTTCTACGGTCAGGAGTGAGGGCCGGATTGATTCTTGCCGATCTCCCAAGAGGGCCTCTCAATCCTCGTCACCCTTGCCGGAGCGCAAGCGGCGACGGGTGTCCACTCTCCGTCCTGTTCGCCGCGGCGCGGGCGCGTCGCGTGGAGTCTCGGGCCCGCTCACGCGATCCCAAGAATGACGAGGTTAAGACAGCGACGTCCGTGCCTTACCCGCGCAATCCGTCCCGGAAACTGCTGGCCCTGTAGACGCCGAGCACCTTGATGTGGGTGGTGAAGAAGCCCAGTTCCTCAAGCGCCAGTTCCACCGAGCGCTCGTCGGGGTGGCCCTCGATGTCGGCGTAGAACTGGGTAGCGAAAAACTGCCCGTCGAGCTGGTAGGATTCCAGCTTGGTCATGTTGACGCCGTTGGTCGCGAAACCGCCCATGGCCTTGTAGAGAGCCGCCGGCACGTTGCGGACCCGGAAGACGAAACTGGTGATGATCAGGCCGTCGTCCGGCTTTGCCAGAATTTCGTCGCGCGACAGAATCAGGAACCGGGTCGTGTTGTGTTCGGCATCTTCCACGTCGTCGCGCAGGATCTTGAGCTTGTAGATCTCGGCCGCAAGCCTGGTGGCGATGGCGGCTTCCTTCGGGTTGCCCCATTCAGCCACATCCATGGCGGCACCGGCGGTATCGGCGGCGACTTTTGCGTGCAACCCGAGTTCGCGGATGACGATACGGCACTGACCCAGGGCCATCTGGTGGCTATGGACGTTTTCGATCGTCTCCAGGGTCGCCTCGTCGGTGCCCAGAAGCTGGTGACGGACACGCAGAAAATGCTCGCCGATGATGTGCAGGCCCGACTCCGGCAGGAGATGGTGGATATCGGCAACACGCCCGGCCACGGAATTCTCCACGGGGATCATGGCAAGACGGGCTCTTCCACCGGAGACCGCGGCAAAGGCGTCCTCGAATGTGCGGCAGGCCACAGGCTCCATGTCGGGATAGACTTCAAGGCAGGCGATGTGCGAGTTGGCGCCGGGCACGCCCTGATAAACGATCTTGTTATCCGGTGAGTCGGTCATGGTCGGGCCTTGTGGGTGTTTGTAGCGTTGATTTTTTGGTGATGTGTTCTGGGCGTGCAAGGCGCGGGTGTCAATGGCGCAACGATGCACGCGCCCGCTCGAGGTCGGCGGGAGTATCGACACCCAGGGGAATGGTGTCAACGAGGACCGCGTCGATGCGCATGCCGGCATCGAGGGCGCGCAACTGCTCCAGCCGGTTCTGCTTTTCCCGGTCGCTCATGGGCAGACTCACAAAGGCTTCAAGAGCAGCACGGCGATAGGTATAGAGGCCGATATGATGGTAATGAGGCCCTTCATGACCTTCGGGCAACAGCCGCATGAAATCCCTGGCCCGACAGATTTTCTCACCTGAGTCGAAGTCGGCAATCACCTTGACCACATTGGGGTTCAATTTCTCTTCGAGGTCGTCGACCCGGGCGGCAAGGGTCGATATATCAACCGCCGGGTTGGCCAGAGGTTCCAGGCTTGCGCCAATCAGAGCAGGCTTCATGGTCGGCAGATCACCCTGCATGTTGACAACCACGCCATAACGCTTTTCAGGATCGGTGCGGGCCAACGCCTGGGCAATGCGGTCGGAACCGCTGGGCAACGCGGCGTCGGTCAGAACACCGGTGCCGCCGGCGTCCCTCACAACGGCGACGATTTCCTCTTCAGGTGCTGCAACCAGGACGGGGCCTACATCGGCCTCCATCGCGCGCCTCCAGACCTGGACGATCATCGGCAGGCCGTTTATCTCAGCCAGTGGTTTTCCCGGCAATCTTTGTGATTCCATCCGGGCTGGAATCACCACAATCACATTGTCAGAGCCTTCCAAGACACTTCCCCTCTACCGGCACGGAGAAACGGCGTGTTTCTGCCATCGCTCCGCGTCAAATTTGCGCACCCGCTTATACGTGTTGCATGGCCACACGGAAAGAACTAGTCTCCGCGGCCATATAAAGGGGGTGCCATGCTGTCGACGGTTTGGCATGGCGGATTCACTCCAAGAATGACCGGTCGGAGCCTTTCGGATAATGGACGCATTCGAATTAAATAAAATCGCTGGGGCATTTCTTTTCACATGCCTCGTGGTGCTGGGACTGCAAAGCCTCGCCGGCATTGTCTATCACCCGGCTAAGCCCGAAAAACCGGGTTTTGCCATGGAAATTGAAGAAGCCAGTCAAAGCACGGCAGATGCGGGCACAAAAGCGGAAGAAGTACCTCTTGGTCAGCTTCTGGCTTCAGCCGATGTTGAAAAAGGCCAGAAAGTCGCTAAGAAATGTGTTGCCTGCCACACCTTCAATGAAGGCGGTAAAACCACGACCGGGCCGAACCTCTACAACATCGTCGGTCGCACCATGGCGAGCTCGGACGGTTTCAAGTATTCCGATGCCATGAAAGCCTCCGGAAAACCCTGGACATACGAAGAACTGGACGGTTTTCTGACCGCGCCGAAGAAATGGCTGCCAGGTACCAAGATGGGCTACAAGGGTATTTCCAAGCCAAATCAGCGGGCCGATCTCCTGGCCTATCTGCAGACCCTGAGTGCCAGTCCGGTTGAGTTCCCCGCCGCCGAAAAGGCCGCAGAGGCTACTTCGGACGGAGCAGTAGAAGAGGCTACGGAAGCTGTGAAAGAGGCAGTTGAAGGAGCTACGGAAGCCGTGAAAGACGCAGCGGAAGGGGCTACCGAAGCCGTGAAAGATGCAGCGGAAGGAGCTACCGAAGCTGTGAAAGACGCTGTGGAAGGGACTATGGAGAAAGCCCCGGATACCGCCGCGGAGTAGCTGGCGGACAGGCCAGACGGAACGCCTCGTATTCGTCCAGAACTTTGCACCGGCAACAGGCGTTGCCGGTGTTTTTGTTTGTGGAATCCGACAGTGGCAGTATCAAACCTCCTTGCGCGCTGCCGCGATTACGAAAGTTTCATGTGACAAAGAGGGTTGGCAAGGACCAATATCCAAGCCATATGACCGTGAAGACTATATGAGCTGCGGTTTTATGGGCCGGTATCAATAACGGACTGGGAGATTTCATGCGTGCGATCCTGAATGGCAGCCTGACGGCATTCTTCTGTGCACTTTCAATCGGCACAATGCAGCCGGCGGTAGAAGCGGCGGACGTTCAACGCCACGGCCTCTCTCTCATGGGCAGCCTCAAGTACCCGGCGGATTTCAAGCATTTCGACTATGTCAACCCGAACGCTCCCAAGGGCGGTAACTTGCGCCGGGGAACGGTCGGAACATTCGACAGCCTCAACAGTTTCATTCTCAAAGGCCGTCCTGCCGGACTGGTAAGCTTCATCTATGACAGCCTGATGGAAAACAACCCCGGTGAACCCAGCACCGAATATGGCCGGCTTGCGGAAAGCGTGTCCTACCCGGAAGATTTCTCGTCGGTGACCTACACGTTGCGGGCGAATGCACGCTGGCATGACGGCAAACCAGTGACACCGGAAGACGTCATCTTTTCGCTGAACACCTTCCGCGAAGGCGGTCTTCCCTTCTATGCGTTCTACTACGCCAACGTGGTCAAGGCAGAGAAGATTGGCGACCGGCAAGTCACGTTTACCTTCAACACCAAGGGTAACCGTGAACTGCCGCAGATTCTGGGCCAGCTGACCGTCATCCCGAAGCATTACTGGGAGGGCACCGACAAGAACGGCAAGAAACGCGATGTTTTTGCCACCACCCTCGAGCCGCCTCTGGGCAGCGGTCCGTACCGGATCACCAGGGTCGACGCCGGCAAACGAATCTCGGTGGAACGGGTACCCGACTATTGGGGCAAGGACATTCCCGTCAATTTGGGCCGGTACAATTTTGACAGCATGACCCTTGAGTATTTCAGGGATTCCACGGTCGCTCTCGAAGCCTTCAAGGCCGACCAGTTCGATCTGCGTCAGGAGTCGTCTGCCAAGAACTGGGCGACGGCCTATGACTTCAAGGCAGCCAAAAGAGGCGATGTGATAAAGCAGGTGTTCAAGACCAAGAACGCCGAGCCGATGCAGTCGTTTGTCCTGAACACGCGGCGTGCGAAATTTTCCGACCCCCGGGTCAGGCTCGCCTTCAACCATGTGTTCGATTTCGAGTGGGCCAACAAGAACCTGTTCTACGACCAGTATGTCCGTGTCGGCAGTTACTTTGAGAACTCCGAACTGGCTGCGAAGGGATTGCCGGAAGGCCTGGAACTTGAAATTCTGGAATCCGTCAAGGACAAGGTCCCACCGGAAGTTTTTACCCAAGAGTACAAGAACCCGGTTGGCGGCGATCAGACAGCCGCCCGAAAAAACCGGCGCGCGGCCCTTCGGTTACTCAAACAGGCCGGCTGGACGATCAAGAACGGAAAGCTGATCAACGCCCAGTCCGGCAAGGGCATGAGCGTTGAATTCATCATCGTGCAGCCGAGTTTCGAACGCATCGTCCTGCCCTTTACCCAAAGGCTCAATCAACTCGGTATCGAAACGTCCATCAGGACCATCGACCCGTCGCAGTATCGCAACCGGCTCGACAATTTCGAATTCGATATCGTGGTCGGCAGTTTTCCGCAGTCGCTTTCTCCCGGCAACGAACAAAGGGATTTCTGGGGCAGCAAGGCTGCCGACCGAAAGGGCAGCCGGAATCTGATCGGGATCAAGAATCCGGCAGTCGATACCCTGATCGAGAGGATCATCTTCGCCAAGGATCGGGCCGAACTGGTGGCGGCGTCGCGTGCCCTTGACCGTGTGCTGCTGTGGAATCACTATGTGGTGCCTCAATGGTACTTCAACGGCTTGCGCCTGGCCCGCTGGAACCGGTTCGGCTTTCCTGAAAAGCAACCGGAATACGGCTTCAGTGTCACGGATGCGTGGTGGTACGATGCGGAGAAAGCGGCTAGCGTGAAAGGCGGCAACTGATGAATTTGCGACGACCAGCGCTTTGCTCAGCCCTCGTTGCCGTGCTGATTGCCGCTGGCGGATCGCTTGCCCACGCCGCCGAGCGCCACGGCATCTCTGCATTCGGCGACCTCAAATACGCGCCTGATTTCAAGCACTTCGACTACGTCAATCCGGATGCGCCCAAGGGCGGACGGCTGTCGACCATCGGCACGGCGGCGCGGACCACATTCGACAGCCTCAACGGGTTCATCCTCAAGGGCGATGCGGCACAGGGGTTGGGCTATCTCTTCGACAGCCTGATGGTGCGGGCCCAGGACGAGCCGGACGCGGTCTACGGTCTTGTAGCAAAATCTGCCGTTGTGGCAGACGACGGACGTAGCGTGATCTTCAAACTTCGAAACGAAGCCCGGTTTTCTGACGGTTCACTGCTCACGGCCGCCGACGTTGCTTTCTCCTTTAACCTGATCAAAGAGAAAGGCCACCCCGGACTGGCCCTTCCCTTGCGCGACGTCAAGAATGCCGAGGCCCTCGATCACCATTCGGTCCGTTTCAGTTTTGAAGGTGACCAGACAAGGGATCTGCCCTTGCTGGTCGCGACCCTGCCTATATTCTCCAAGGCCTATTACACCGAACATGATTTTGCACAAACCACACTCGACCCGCCGCTTGGCAGCGGCCCCTATGGTGTCGGTGAGGTGCGTCAGGGCCGTTTCATCAGTTATCGCCTGCGCGACGACTATTGGGCCAAGGACCTGCCGGTCAACGTCGGCCGGTACAATTTCGGCGAATTGCGCTATGAGTATTTCCGCGACCGGGCGGTAGGTTTCGAGGCTTTCAAGGCCGGTGAATACGACCTGCGCGAGGAGTTCACATCCAAAGTCTGGGCAACCGAATATGTGTTTCCGGCGGTGAAGGACAAACGGGTGCTGCTGGAGAGTCTTCCCGATGGCAATCCGTCGGGTGCACAGGGCTTCTTCATCAACATGCGCAAGAAGAAGTTCTCCGATCCGCGTGTGCGCCTGGCAATTGGCCTGACTTTCGATTTCGAATGGACCAACAAGAACCTGTTTTTTGGGCTCTACAAACGCACGCACAGTTACTTCGAGAACTCCGAGATGAAGGCCGCGGGCGAACCGGGGCCCGACGAACTGGCACTTCTGGATCCCTATCGCGACGAACTCGATCCGGCCGTCTTCAAATCACCCTACACGCCGCCTGAGACTGACGGACGGGGCAATGACCGTCGCGTGAGACGCGAAGCCTCGCGACTTCTCAAGGCTGCTGGATGGGCCGTCAAGAACGGCAAGCGCGTGAACGGGGATGGAGAAGCGCTCAGCATTGAGTTCCTCATCATCGACAAGACGTCGGAGCGGCTCCTCAATCATTTTGTCAGCAATCTGAAGAAACTGGGCATCGAGACCAACATCCGCCTCGTCGACCCCGCACAATACCAGCGCCGGCTGAAAAGCTTCGACTTCGACATGCTCTCGGCACGGTTCGTGCTCAACGTGACACCGGGGGTGGAATTGCGCAACTACTGGAGTTCGTCGGCAGCCCAGATCGATGGCAGCGCCAACCTTTCGGGGATCAAGAGTCCCGTTATCGACACGCTGATCGAGAACATCGTTACAGCCAAAACGAGATCGGAACTGGTGACCGCAACCCGATCGATCGATCGCGTTCTGAGAAACGGCCACTACTGGGTGCCGCACTGGTACAAGGCAAGCCACACGGTAGCCTACTGGAACAAGTTTTCGAAACCGGACGTCAAACCCCTCTACAGCCGAGGCATTATCGAGACCTGGTGGTACGACGAGGCGAAGGCTGCAAAACTCAAGCAGTCCCAGTGATTGCCGCCATGTTGATCAACTCGACAGAATCAGTCTGCACAGGATAAACGGAAACGATGGCCGCCTATATTCTCAGACGCCTGTTGCTGATCATCCCGACCATGCTCGGCATGTTGCTGATCAGTTTTGCCATCATCCAGTTTGCGCCGGGCGGGCCAGTGGAACGGGTTATTGCCCAGATCACCAACACGGACGTTTCCGCGACCGTTCGCTTTGGCGGCGGCGAGGGTAGTGATTTCAGCGGCAATGCCGCCAACAATACGGCGACCAGCGGCGGCGGTTCGTCAAAATACCGTGGCGCCCAGGGGCTCGATCCTGAATTCATCAAGAAACTCGAGAAGCAGTTCGGGTTCGACAAACCGGCCCACGAGCGGTTCCTGAAGATGCTCGGCGACTATATCCGGTTTGATTTCGGGGAGAGCTATTACCGCGATGTGAGTGTTCTTTCCCTGATCAAGGAAAAGCTGCCGGTCTCCATATCACTGGGGCTTTGGATGACGCTGCTTTCCTATGGAATCTCTATCCCGCTGGGGATCGCCAAGGCGGTCCGCGACGGCACCCGCTTCGACATCTGGACCAGCGGCGTGGTCGTGATCGGTTATGCCATCCCCGGGTTCCTGTTCGCGGTGCTGTTGATCGTGCTGTTCGCGGGCGGCAGTTTCTTCGACGTCTTCCCCTTGAGGGGGCTGACGTCCGACAATTTTGCCGAGTTGAACTGGTATCAGAAAATAGGCGACTACGCCTGGCACATGACCCTGCCGATCGTGGCCATGGCCATGGGCGCCTTCGCCACCACGTCCTTTCTGACCAAGAATTCGTTTCTCGACGAGATCAAGAAACAATATGTCATGACCGCCCGTGCCAAGGGATTGAGCGAACGCGAGGTGCTCTATGGTCATGTTTTCCGCAATGCCATGCTGATCATCATTGCCGGATTCCCCGGCGCCTTCATTGGTGCCTTCTTTGCAGGTTCCCTGCTGATCGAACAGATATTCTCGCTCGATGGCCTGGGGCTTCTGTCGTTCGAGTCGATCGTCAATCGCGACTATCCCGTGGTTTTCGCAACCTTGTACATTTTCGGTCTTATGGGTCTGGTGCTCAACCTGATCAGCGACCTGACCTATACCTGGATCGATCCAAGAATCGACTTCGAAAGCCGGGAGGTCTAGGCCATGGATCAGACCGTGAAGCAAGCCGACCCGGCGATCAAGGCCGTCGCGGAACCGCCCAGCCCAGCCTGGCTGTCGCCGATCAACCAGCGCCGTTTACAGAACTTCAAGGCCAACCGTCGCGGGTATTGGAGTCTGTGGATTTTCCTGTTCCTGTTCATCGTTTGCCTGTTCTCGGAGTTTCTGGCCAACGACAAACCTATCTTGATCAGTTTTGACGGCGGATATTACACACCGGTGTTTACGTCTTACCCGGAAACTACATTTGGAGGCGAGTTCGAGGTCGAAGCCGACTACCGCGATCCGTTCGTGCAGGATCTGATCAAGGAAAAGGGCGGCTGGATTCTATGGCCGGCGATCCGCTACAGCTACAACACCATCAATCTCGACCTTCCCGTTCCCGCCCCCGCCCCGCCCTCGGCCGAAAACTGGCTGGGCACTGACGACCAGGGCCGCGATGTGGTCGCCCGTCTGTTGTACGGCTTCAGGATTTCCGTGCTGTTCGGTCTGAGCCTGACCATCATCTCTTCCGTGGTGGGCGTGTGCGCGGGAGCGTTGCAGGGCTATTTCGGCGGCTGGGTCGATCTGATAGCCCAACGGGCGATCGAAATCTGGACAAGTGTGCCGTCGCTTTATCTGCTGATTATCATTGCGTCGTTCATCGAACCCAATTTCTGGATCCTGCTGGGCATTCTCCTGATGTTCAGTTGGGTGGCCCTGGTCGGCGTGGTTCGCGCCGAATTCCTGAGAGGCCGCAATTTCGAATACGTCAACGCCGCCCGGGCGCTGGGCGTCGGCAACGCGACGATCATGTTCAAGCATCTTCTGCCAAACGCCCTGGTGGCGACGGTTACCTTCATGCCGTTTATTCTCAACGGCTCGATCACAACCCTGACGTCGCTTGACTTTCTGGGCTTCGGCCTGCCGCCAGGCTCTCCTTCGCTTGGCGAATTGCTGGCTCAGGGCAAGGCCAACCTGCAGGCGCCGTGGCTCGGCATATCCGGCTTCTTCACGATCGCCATCATGCTGAGCCTGCTGATATTTGTTGGCGAAGCGGTGCGCGATGCCCTCGATCCGAGGAAGACTTTCCAATGACCGAGCCTGAGACAACCGCGCCGGAGAAGCTGCTAGAGATCAAGGACCTGTCGGTTCAGTTCACCTCCGGAGGCAAGGCGACGCTGGCCGTCGACAAGGTTTCGCTTCACATCAACAGGGGCGAAACGGTTGCCCTGGTGGGGGAGTCCGGCTCTGGCAAGTCCGTGACAGCCCTTTCCGTCATGCAGTTGCTGCCCTATCCGGCGGCCAGTCATCCGTCGGGCAGCATCGTGTTTCGCGGCGAGGAATTCATGGGTGCCGACGACAACACCCTGCGCGGGATCAGGGGCAACGATGTCTCGATCATCTTCCAGGAACCGATGACGTCGCTCAACCCGCTGCATACGATCGAAAAGCAGGTGGGCGAGATCCTGACGCTGCACCGGGGCCTGACCGACAAGGCGGCAAAGGAGCGGGTGCTGGAGCTTCTGAACCAGGTCGGCATCCGCGATGCGGAGAAGAGACTGGGCAGCTACCCCCACCAGCTGTCGGGTGGCCAGCGGCAGCGTGTGATGATTGCCATGGCGCTGGCCAACGAACCTGACCTGCTGATTGCCGATGAGCCGACGACGGCCCTCGATGTGACGATCCAGGCCCAGATCCTGGCCCTGCTGAAGGATCTTCAACAAGATCTCGGCATGGCGATCCTGCTGATTACCCATGATCTGGGAATCGTGCGCAAGGTCGCTGAACGGGTCTGCGTCATGACCCAGGGCAAGATCGTCGAACAGGGGGCGACAGAGCAGGTTTTCACGAACCCCAGCCATGACTACACAAAACATCTGCTGGCGGCAGAGCCCAAAGGCGACCCGCCTACGGCCGACCACTCCGCCCCGATTGTGCTGACGACCGACGACCTGAAGGTCTGGTTCCCGATCAAGGCTGGCCTGATGCGCCGGA
>JAJFHC010000287.1 GCA_021775835.1 Hyphomicrobiales bacterium
CCGGCATGAATGTTCTCGATCTCGGATGTGCGCCGGGAGGCTGGACGCAGATAGCCGTAAAGTGCGTAGCGACGGGCAGTAAACCAGGGAAAGTCGTGGGGCTGGATCTGTTGCCGGTTGATCCAATTGAAGGTGCTTCCGTATTGTTGCTGGATTTTCTCGCTGACGATGCACCCGGTGAGATACTCAACGCGTTCGGGGATGAACCAGTTGACGTGGTGTTGTCAGATATGGCGGCGCCAGCATCGGGGCATCGAAAAACAGACCATCTTAAGATTATGGCGCTTTGTGAAGCTGCATTGGATTTTAGCCATCAGATTTTGTCACCGGGTGGAACATTTTGCGCCAAGGTTTTGCGTGGCGGTACGGAAAACGAATTGTTGTTACGAATGAAGCAATCGTTCGAATCTGTGCGTCACATCAAGCCAAATGCGAGTCGCGCCGACTCGACGGAGTCCTATGTCCTTGCTATGGGATATAGACCGAGCGGGCATATTGACGAAGGCTAAAGCTTTTTGGCCCTGTCTTGGTCCCAACTGGAAACCTACATACAATTTAGGTTTTGAAGTTAAAAAAGGCGTATTGAGTTTCAAATTTTCTGGAGATCGTGTTCGTGCGCATTCTGGCTGTTCAACACAACATGACCACGCCCCCTGGTCTCATCGGAGACCGAATTCTTCAACGCGGAGGAACACTTGAATTGGTCATGCCGCGTCATGGGGGACAGTTGCCGCAGAGTCCACACGGTTATGACGGTTTAATTCTGCTTGGCGGCGAAATGAGTGCCGCTGACGATGAGAATTTTCCGCACTACAAACCACTGCTTGAACTGGTTCAAGAGTTTGGCGACCGAAAGCGGCCGGTAATGGGGATTTGTCTGGGCGCACAGTTGATGGCACGGGCATACGGTGCCCCGGTTCGCCGCCACAGTTTTACGGAGTTTGGTTATATCGAGCATCAACTGACAGACGACGGTGCTTGCGATCCTGTGCTTGCTGGTATCGAGAACGGCCCCTGGTTCATGCAGTGGCACGAGGATACATTCGATCTTCCCGAGGACGCTATCCATTTAATTCGAGGAGATGGCTGTCAAAATCAAGCGTTCAGATATGGCACCACGGCCTATGCGTTCCAGTTTCATTTGGAAGTGACGGATTGGATTGCAAGACAATGGTCACATTATCCTGAAGCGAAACTGGCTTCACAAAATGGCTGCCCGGTGCAAAAGATCGAAAATGAACTGAAGGAACATTATGAGGCCGCCCGAACGGCAGCCTACTCTATTACAGATAACTGGCTGCAACTTGTCTGACGTTGCTCTGTGGCACTTTCGGATTTACCCAAGTTCGACACGCGAGAGATTCAGGGCTTTGCACGGGGCACCCCAAATGGTAAACACCGGCGTCAACCGCCTGTACAAAGGCCGTCTTCGATTCTAGGCCTCCCCCAGAAGTTTGTACAGCACGGGCCCTTTATGCTCACACCGAGGTTGGCTGATGCAAGAAGCTCTCACATTTGACGACGTACTCCTCCGGCCCGGTGCATCTGATGTTTTGCCGAGTGATGCCGATACCAAGACCAGAGTGACAAGCGGAATCGCTTTGAACATTCCCATAATGTCAGCCGCCATGGACACCGTAACGGAAGCGCCGCTGGCCATCGCAATGGCGCAGAATGGCGGCCTTGGTGTGCTCCATCGAAATATGACGCCGGTTGAACAGGCGGAACACGCAAGACAGGTCAAGAAATTCGAATCGGGGATGGTTGTAAACCCGGTGACCATCAGACCCGGTGATCTTTTGTCTGACGCCCTCGATTTGATGAAGCGCCACAAAATATCGGGAATTCCGGTTACGGAAGACAAACAGAATGGTCAGGGCGGTCGTCTGGTGGGCATATTAACCAACCGGGATGTGAGGTTCGCCACAAACTTTTCGCAGCCGGTTCGTGAACTCATGACCGACGACAAACTCGTGACCGTCAAAGAAAACGTCGACACCGTTGAGGCTCAACGTCTTTTGCACCAGCACAGGATCGAGAAACTTATTGTCGTGGACGAGGGATTCAGATGTGTGGGCCTCATTACAGTCAAGGACATTGAAAAGGCCAGGCTTCATCCGAATGCATCGAAAGATGACCAAGGCCGCCTTCGCGTAGCAGCGGCGACAACTGTAGGAGACAAGGGATTTGACCGTACCGAACATTTGGTTGATGCCGAAGTTGACTTAATTGTTGTCGACACCGCTCACGGTCATTCCCGTCATGTGCTTGATGCTGTAAGCAGGATTAAGAGGCTGAGTAACAAGGTTCAGGTCTTGGCAGGAAATGTGGCCACAGCCGAAGGCGCTCGGGCTCTTATCGATTGTGGAGCAGACGCGATAAAGGTGGGGATCGGACCCGGGTCAATCTGTACGACGAGAATTGTCGCAGGCGTCGGAATGCCTCAATTGTCTGCAATCATGGAAGCTGTCTCCGAGGCACAAAAGAACGATATACCCGTCATAGCTGATGGTGGAATCAAGTACTCAGGTGATCTGGCAAAGGCAATTGCCGCTGGTGCTGATTGTGCCATGATCGGGTCCCTGTTTGCGGGCACTGATGAAAGTCCCGGCGAAGTGTTCCTCTATCAGGGGCGGAGTTACAAGGCTTACCGCGGTATGGGATCGGTTGGAGCCATGGCACGAGGCTCCGCCGACAGGTATTTTCAACAGGACATTAAAGATACTCTGAAGCTCGTACCAGAAGGGATTGAGGGACAGGTCCCTTATAAAGGACCTTTGTCCAGCGTACTTCATCAACTGGTGGGCGGCCTTCGTGCTGCAATGGGATACACCGGGAGTGCCACCATCTCCGATTTCAAGAGTAATAGCAGTTTTGTGAAAATCACATCGGCGTCATTGAGAGAAAGCCATGCTCATGATGTAACGATAACGCGAGAGGCGCCGAACTACCCGGGCGGTGTGTAGCCCGAATGACGCCTGCAGCGCGGATTGCCGCTGTCATAGAGGTTTTCTGCACATTTCAAGCCGAGCAATATCAACTGGAAGCCATATTAACACGATGGTTTCGAGGTCATCGGTTCGCAGGTTCGAAAGACCGCCGCGCTATACGCGAAATGACATTCGCGGTTTCACGTATTTATGGCCGTGCTTCAGCAGCCATAGGCACCGATAATCCACGATTAGTGGTTGCGGCGTATCTGGTCCATAGTTGCGGGTATTCTATTGATCACCTTGTCCAGATATTCGGCTCAACACCTTACGCGCCACCCAATCTTGACGGCGAAGAGAAGCAGCTTCTGGACGAGTTTTATACATCCGGATCGTCAATCAGCGAGAGTGTCTGGCACGAGGTACCGGTTTGGCTGCACTCTGTGTGCGAAGAGTCCCTGTGTCCCGATGCACAACAAGAACTCGCCGCATTGCTGGTTCGAGCACCTGTCGACTTGCGCGTCAACAAACTCAAGGCGTCTCGAGACGACGTCCTCCTGAAGATCACGGATAGCGGCCATGAGTGCGTCCCCACACCGTATTCTCCTTTGGGAATTCGCATCGTCGAACATGTGCGTCTTGCGGGGTGGGACCTTTATGAATCCGGGGTTGTCGAGGTACAAGACGAAGCCTCCCAGGTGGCGGCTCTTTTGGTCGGCGCGAAACCGGGTGAACGCGTTATTGACTATTGCGCTGGTGCAGGAGGCAAATCCCTGGTCCTGGCCACACAGATGCAAGGCAAAGGAGAGGTCATCGCATTCGATGTCTCGGCGAAACGGTTGGCACCGCTGGCCGAGCGTGCCAAACGGTCCGGCGTCGGGAATATTCGTTCTCTTGTACTGGGCTCTAAAGAAGCAGATGCAGCGATTCTCTCTGTCACTGGAACAGTGGACCGCATTCTGGTCGATGCTCCATGTTCCGGATCCGGTACCTGGAGAAGGTCCCCGGATGCGAAATGGTTGCTGACGCCGGCGAAGCTCCGAGATTACCAGGATCAGCAATTCGAAGTCGTCAATCGGGCTCTTGAGTTACTAAAGCCCGGTGGACAACTCGTCTATGTCACGTGTTCTTTTCTGAAGTCAGAAAACGAGACCGTGGTAGAACGAGTTCTAAATGGAAACAACCACATTACTCATGTGGACCCGGCGCGATCGTGGCGGGAAATTACCGGAACCGATCTGTCTAAGGAGATGTCCAGAACACAATGTGGCATTCGTTTCTCGCCGTATCGGACGGGCACCGATGGTTTTTACGTTCACGTCCTCTTACGCAACTCCTGAGTCCTCGTCGAGGGACTGCAATTCAATGCTGCGTTTAGGCAGCCGAGGATGCACCGACCGCAACAGTGATTGCAAGAAGTGCTGAAACAGCGATGCTGGCCAGGACATCGCGCATTTGAATTCTCTTTTCGCGCCATGTCAGATCCGCCTCTGATAGTCGTCTCTCCTTCATAGTTTTCCGCTCTTTCCTTCGGGTGTTGTCGTCCGCCATAAATCGACGGCTGCCAAAAAAACCTGCCACTGTTTCCAACTTCCCCTTGTCGTTGTGTCAGGTTCAGTCTCCTAAATGTGACGCCAAAATCGATTGTCAAGACGCACTCTCACCGAAGTGATCGAGGGTCTGGGTGGACAGCCGAACCTCCGGAAACGGGGCTTTTCTTGCTTGACGGGTCCTATGGTCAATGCTCTATCAGCGTTTCTCCGTCAGCAAGGAATCAGCGCTTTTATGACCGACATTATCCTCATCGTGGATTTCGGTAGCCAAGTCACACAGCTCATCGCGCGACGCATACGCGAATCCGGGGTTTACTGCGAAGTAGTTCCATTCAACAAATTGGATGCAACTCTCGCGAATGTTCACCCCCGAGGCATTGTGCTTTCAGGTGGGCCGGCGAGTGTCACTTCCGAATCCTCCCCAAGTGTTTCTGACGATATTTTCCGTCTTGACGTTCCGATCCTTGGCATTTGCTACGGGCAACAGTCCATTTGCAAGCAGTTGGGGGGAGCGGTCGAGGCTTCGAGTACCCGGGAGTTTGGACGTGCAACAGTGACGATAGTGGACGACTGCCCCTTATTTGATGGTGTTTGGAAGACGGGAGATACAGATCAGGTTTGGATGAGCCATGGCGACACGGTTAGCCGTCTGCCAGACGGGTTTCGGCCTGTAGCGGTAAGCAGCGGCGCACCGTTTGCAGCAATTGCAAACGAAGACAGAAACATCTACGGCGTTCAGTTTCATCCAGAAGTCGTTCACACGCCACGAGGCGCGGCAATCTTGCGAAACTTCACACATGGGATCGCCGGCTGCAGTGGCGATTGGACCATGTCAGCATTTCGCTCTCAGGCCGTTGATCGCATTCGATCCCAGGTTGGGTCGGACAAGGTAATTTGTGGACTATCTGGAGGTGTTGACTCGTCAGTTGTTGCCGTCCTGCTGCACGAAGCGATTGGTGACCAATTGCAGTGTGTGTTTGTTGATACTGGACTGATGAGGCAGGGAGAGCCGGAAGAAGTGGTGTCCCTGTTTAGGGATCACTACAACATCCCGCTTGTTCACGTTAATGCAGAGCAACTATTTCTCCAGAAACTGTCGGGAGTTTCGGATCCCGAACAGAAACGTAAGATCATTGGAGCGACCTTCATTGACGTCTTCGACGAGGAAGCGAGAAAAGCCGGTGGCGCGGATTATTTGGCACAGGGTACGCTGTATCCTGATGTCATTGAGAGCGTCTCTTTTACCGGCGGGCCTAGTGTGACGATCAAGTCACATCACAATGTTGGAGGTTTGCCAGATCGCATGAAAATGCAACTGGTCGAACCGCTAAGAGAACTCTTTAAAGATGAAGTGCGCAACTTGGGACGGGAGCTAGGACTACCGCCTACTTTTGTAGGACGGCATCCGTTTCCTGGGCCGGGGCTTGCCATCAGAATGCCCGGCGAAATAACCATCGAAAAAAGGGACATCCTGAGAAAGGCAGACACCGTCTTCCTTGAGGAGATCAGGTTAGCCGGACTCTATGACGAGATTTGGCAGGCGTTCGCAGTATTGTTGCCGGTAAAGTCAGTAGGCGTGATGGGGGACGAGCGGACCTTTGAGTACGTATGTGCGCTTCGAGCCGTAACCTCCACAGACGGGATGACGGCTGACTACTATCCATTCGAACATGAATTTCTGGCAAAAACCTCAACTCGAATAATAAATGAAGTGCGGGGTGTTAATCGGGTTACTTATGACATTACATCAAAACCACCCGGCACGATCGAGTGGGAATAGGCGCACCCCGCTAACTGGACGACGCAAGACGGATTTGAACGCTTGATGAACTGACCATATCAAACGGATTAAGGCTATTTGTTTAGCGATCTAGTCAAGGCTTGCGTTTTGTGACTTGAGAGTAGATAAACCATCCAGTAGAGACAGTTCTGCCGCTGATGCCCTCGAAGCTAGTGTTTGTTGTCATTAGAAAGTTGCGGGAACGCGTTGATTGTAGGTTTTTCGGTCGTGCTCATCTCGCGACGTGAACTTTCTCGTATCAAGGCTTCGTTCCATTGCCGAACGTAATATGTTGAAATGCCTGCATTGATTTGATTCTGTGCGTTGAAGGCGCTATTTTTGCCGCATTCGTGGTGTTCATGCCCGGATGCTTGGAGCGTAAACTGTGACCGACATCTTTCGTGAAGTTGACGAGGACATTCGTCAAGATCGTCTGAAATCGCTTTGGGACAAATTTGGTATTTATGTCCTGGGGATTTGCATTGGAATTGTGTTCGCTGTCGGCGGTCTGAAGTGGTGGCAGTACTATCAGAATTCCGTGGCCGAGGAGGCGGGCACCCAGTACCTAGCTGCAATAGACCTGATACAAAACGGGAAGGCATCTGAGGCCAGTCAGATACTTGCGAAGATTGCCGAAGATGCACCGAATGGGTATTCCATTTTGGCTCGTTTTCAGAATGCCGCCACCCTTGCGTCCAGTGGCGATAAACAGACAGCTGTTAGTGAATATGTCAGGTTGTCCAAGGATGGTTCGTTAAGTTCACTCCTGCAAGGGTTGGCAAATGTTAGAGCCGCCATTCTACTGATTGATACTGGGTCGCGTCAGGATGTCGAGGCAAGGGTTGCAAAACTCAATACACGTGATGGACCATGGCGCAATTCAGCAAGGGAGTTGCTTGGATTGGCAGCCTACAAGGCAGGTGATGTAGCGGCCGCGGATGCGCTTTATAATGAGATAGCAGGTGATCCGGCGGCATCGGCCAGCATTCGCCAGCGAGCGCAATTGATGTTGTCGCTTCTTGCTCCGGAACGTAAACCGACCAGCAAAGACGGTAAATCAGACAACACTCAGTCCGAATAGGAGTTTTGAGATGAAGTTGCCGACAGGAACACGAACCGGGTCTTGGGCAATGCGGATTCTGTTTCCAATCGGCATCGGCTTGATTGTATCCAGTTGCTCGTCCTTTGGCGGCTTGTTCGGTGGCGATGAGGACGCCGTCATTACCGGGGAAAGACAAACGGTCATAAAGTCGAAGGGGACGATTTCAATTGACCTTGAAAACACCAAGTCTCCCGTGGTTATCCCGGCCGCTTATTCTAATCCGGATTGGGCGCAGCCAGGTGGAAGCCCAAGCAATGCGCCTCAACATGTCGCCTTGGGCGGCCAAATCAAGCGCGTGTGGTCAACCAGCGCAGGCAACGGCTCCAGCAGCCAAGGCCGACTGACGGCCTCACCGATAGTCGTCGGGAACCGGGTGTACACGTTGGACACAGAGGCGACGGTGTATGCATTCAACACATCAAATGGCAAGAGGGCGTGGCGTACCGAGCTAACGCCTGAAAACGAAGAATCTGAAGAAGGCTATGGCGGAGGTATTGCTTCTGAGAATGGCAAGATTTTCGTGGCGATCGGCTTTGGGTCCGTTTCCGCGCTCAATCCGGCAGACGGAAAGGTCCTTTGGAGCAAGCCTCTCGGAGTCCCTGTAAGGGCGGCTCCTACGGCAGCGGGCGGGCGTGTTTACATCTCAACCGTAAACAATGAAGTGTATGCGCTGTCCCAGACTGATGGTGAAGTCGTTTGGAAATATGAAGGGGTTGCGGAGACGGCTGGACTGCTCGCGAGCACGAGCCCGGCAGTTTCTCAGGGCAAGGTTGTGGTTCCATACACATCCGGGGAGATCGTGGCTTTTGATACTGCTGAAGGTTTTCCAATCTGGAGCGATACGCTGACCCGCGCCGGTGCCTTGAGTTCGCTTGCAAACATCAATGACATTGCTGGCAGACCAGTTGTCGACAAGGGAACGGTGTTTGCGATCAGTCACTCCGGTCGAATGATCGCGGTATCCTTGAAGTCCGGCGACAGGATTTGGGAGCAGAACATCTCCGGTACGCAGACGCCGTGGGCTGCAGGAAATTATGTGTTCGTCATCACTCAACGCGGAGTGTTGATGGCATTGTCCAGGAAAACGGGCGGCGTTAGATGGGTACTTGAACTTGGTGGCGGCGCGGAGTGGAGCGGACCTGTTCTTGCGGGTGGACGGCTCTTGATGGTTTCTTCCAGTGGCCTGTTGGTCAGTGCCTCGCCGGAAACTGGTCAACTGATTGAGAAGCGCGACATTGACGCCAAAGTCATGATCCCACCCATCGTGGCTGCAAACACTGTATACCTGATGACTGATGACGCTGATCTTATCGCGATGCGGTGAGTGCGTTATCTGATCGGACGACATAACCGGTCCGACGGAAACCTCCATGACATTTACAGTAGCTATTGTCGGCCGACCAAACGTCGGGAAGTCGACGCTTTTTAACAGACTCGCCGGCCGTCGGCTGGCCTTGGTTGACGACCGACCTGGGGTAACCCGGGACCGACGGGAGGCCGATGCTACGCTTGGGGACTTGCGATTCCGTATTATGGACACGGCTGGTCTGGACGAGGTAGACGACCAATCATTGGAAGGACGGATGCGGGCCCAGTCCGAACAGGCGATTCGCGCGGCAGACATCTGTCTCTTCGTTGTGGACGCCCGTGTAGGCATTACTCCTCTCGACAGCCATTTCGCAGACATTGTTAGAAAAACGGGTACGCCCACAATTCTGCTCGCGAACAAATGTGAAGGCGGTGCCGGAAAGGCCGGGCTATACGAAGCTTTCTCGCTAGGGTTGGGGGAACCAATCCCATTGTCGGCGGAGCATGGCGAAGGAACATCGGACCTTCACGCGGCATTGAAAGCGATGATGCCGGATGAACCAGAGATCGTGCGAAAGAAAAGGAAAAGGGGGAAATCGGATTTCGATGCTGAAGAGGCGATAGAGGAAGAGGCGGGCTTGGAAGATCGACCGGTTCGCGTAGCCATTATTGGCCGACCCAATGCTGGAAAGTCGACGCTGGTTAATACGGTTATCGGCGAAGAGCGATTGCTGACCGGGCCTGAAGCCGGCATAACGAGAGATTCCATCTCAGTTGATTGGCAATGGAAGAATCGCCGGGTCAAGCTTTTCGATACCGCCGGTTTGCGTAAGAAGGCGAGGGTAACCGAGAAACTGGAGAAACTGTCTGTTGGTGATGCTTTGCGAGCCGTGAGGTTTGCTGAAGTTGTAATCCTGGTCATTGATGCAACCCAGCCGTTTGAAAAACAGGACCTTCAGATTGCCGACCTCGTCTGTCAGGAAGGTCGCGCGCTGATAATTGCTGTGAACAAATGGGACCTTATAGAAGAACGGTCACAGGCCACGAAGAAACTAAAGGAACAGTGTGACCGTCTCCTGCCGCAAATGACGGGTGTGCGACTGGTTCCTATCAGTGCGCTATCAGGTTATGGATTGGACAATCTCATGACCGCCGCATTCAAAACTTATGAAATTTGGAATCGTCGGGTGTCGACGGCCGGACTAAACGACTGGTTGCATGAAACGACACAGCGGCACAATCCACCGGCGGCAAAAGGGCGACGACTGCGTTTGCGGTACATGACCCAAGCCAAGACGCGTCCCCCCACATTTGTCGTTTTCTGTTCGCGTGCCGCCGAACTACCGGAAGCTTACGTGAGATATCTGATAAACAGTTTGAGAGAAGATTTCGATTTACCAGGAGTTCCCATCCGTCTATTTGTGCGAAAAGGCAAAAATCCCTATGTTAAATCTTGATTGTATAAGGCACGGTAATCACATTGTTGCCATAAGGCGCTTGTAAGATTTACAAGGTATGTTTAGAATCTAAACATGCAAAATTGTCAGGTACTAGGGATTGAGGGGTATTCTCATGCGTAAACTTGCCACTGCAACCGTTTTGGTTGCCTGTCTCGGTATGACAGCATGCTCTGGACTGTCAACCACAGAACAAAGAGTTCTCAGCGGCGGCGCAATTGGAGCTGGCGTTGGCGCTGTCGGAACGGCCGTCACGGGAGGCTGTGTGGCTTGTGGCGCAGCAATCGGTAGTGTCGTCGGTGCTGGCGTGGGCTACATTTACGACCAATCGAGAAAAAGCGAGTACTAACGCTGACGCTGATTGAAGCGGTGCTCAGTTAGAAGCTGGCTGAAACTACGCCCAATCCCTGAATCTCGGACCTCACTTCGTCCCCCAGGGATACGGAGAATATTTCCGTAACAAGACCAGTTGTGACAATGTGGTCTTTCTCAAGAGTGCGGTTTAGGCGGCTGAATTCATTTGCGAGCCAATGCAGCGACATGTGCGCGCCCCCAAGGGCGTTAGAACCGTGACCTTCTGATTTGCTGATGCCATTGACGAAGGCCTCTGCCTTGCATCCGGCAAAATCGAAGCCTGCCGTTTCGAGTGTCTCATGGCCTAGTACGATTGCATCATTCACTCCGCCATCGGCGACGTTCCAGAAAAGACCGTCGGACAATGAGCCTGGCGCTCTTCTGTTCACGACTTCCAGTGCTGGGCACAGAGAGCCTATCGCAGAGACGACTTCGTCAAGGCTATAGGGTTCAGTTTTTGGCGGCAACGGGGCTTTCAGTTTGATTGCAACCTCTGTCTCGACAATGCGCAGGGATTGGTCCGATGTTGGGACGTCCTGGCCTGATGAGTAGAATCGTTCCCGCAGGAGTGGGCCAAAAAAGGGTTCTTTGGCGCCAAGCGCCTGGCGGGCAACTTCGCTTGTACACCCTATTTTCCAACCGACCACGTCAGCGTCCATTTCGGTGACCATCTGATCCTGAAGGGCAATGGCCTCCGCCAGTGACGTCGGATCTGGCCCTGGATAATCCACGAGTTTTTGAAAATTTAGTCTGGCAGATGAAAGTTGCTTGGCTCGGTTGTCGGCCATGTTTTTTCTCTCTTCTTGATTTTCCCGTTGCAATTTGTGGATTGCAATAAGTCCAAACATGTTGTCGGCGGTGAGTGTGAAGGACAGGGAGTAAGGTCACAATCAATCATGTCTTCGTGAACATTACCAAGATTTCCACAACCGCTATTGTATCGGAAGTAACAGCATGGCATTCGATTGCCCTATGAGACAACTTACAAAGCTGGCTGTTGCTGCCACGGCCTTGGTTCTTGGCGGGATTGGCACTGCAGGACATGCAAATGACGATCTTGCTCCTGAGGTCGTCCAAATTCCTGAAGGCCAGTTCGTGGCAGGTTCAAACGCCAAGGAAAGAGAATTTGGATATGTCCTGGACGAAAAGGCGTACGGGCACAGCGTAACACGTAAGAACGGATGGTATGATCGGGAACGCAAGCGTACCAACGTTTCTCTGCCATCCTATTCCGTTATGCGGGACCTCGTCACAAACGAACAGTATTTGACTTTCGTTCAGGAAACAGGCCACGCCACCCCACAGATTTCATCAAACGCCTGGAAAAAACAGGGCCTCATTCATCCTTACAAGCGTGTTCTCAAGTTCCTCTGGAAAAACGGCAGATTCCCGGAAGGGCGGGAGCATCATCCTGTGGTGCTTGTGACCTGGGATGACGGGAAGGCATATGCGGAATGGTTATCCGCGAAGACCGGTCGTCAATGGCGGCTTCCGAGCGAACTGGAATGGGAGAAAGCGGCTCGCGGTAAAATGGGCTACATTTTCCCTTGGGGAAATGATTGGAGTCCTGAAGTGCTGAATAGCCACGACAAGGGCCCATTCGACACAGTGCCTGTCGGTAGCTACCCGAGCGGGGCGAGCCCTTACGGCGTCAATGATGTGGCCGGTCAGGTATTTGAGTGGACGTCCACGACGGCAGGAAACAACAGATTTCTCGTTAAAGGCGGGTCGTGGGACGACAAGGGCTGCGGCGTTTGTCGCGCGGCAGCAAGACATTCCAGGCCAAGGCAACTAAAACACATCTTGGTCGGGTTTCGACTTGTGGCGAACGAGTGATGTGTCAGCGCTCGACTATGCCCTTTTGTGGGAAGTCGTAGACGATACCATTCATGTCAAATTGTGCTGTTAGCAAATCTGGGACCTTGGACGCGACTTCTGCCGGCGTAGGAAGCGAGTCCGGGTCTTCTCCTGGCATAGCTTTGGCGCGCATTGCCGTTCTCACTGGGCCGGGATTCAACAAATTCGCGCTTGCGTTGCTTGTGGCTATTTCTGCGGCGTAGGTTCTCACCAATGCTTCGAGCGCTGCCTTTGACACAGAATACACGCCCCAATATGCGCGAAAGTTAACCGCGGCTCCAGACGTCACGAAGAGTGCGCGTCCGGCATCCGATTGCCGGAGGAGGGGGTCTACTGCTCGGATTAGGCGCCAATTTGCCGTGACATTAACAGCCATTACATCGTCCCAGTCCTTGGGTGAGACATGGCCAACAGGAGACAATGTCCCAAGGATACCGGCGTTACCGACTACAATATCGAGCTTCTTCCAGCGTTCAAAGATAGCACCGCCCAGTCGGTCAATACCCTCCATGTCACGAAGGTCTAGGGGTACAAGTGTTGCGGAGCCGCCGGCTGCCTTGATGTCATCATCGAGATCTGTGAGTCCACCTTCGGTACGGGCAACAGCGATCACATGCGCTCCCTCCCGCGCCAGCTCGCAAGCGATCGCGTAACCGATTCCTCTGGATGCACCGGTGACCAGCGCGATCCGCTTTTCTAATCGTCGAGCCATTTCAACTTCCGCAATGTTTTGTTGAGTTAGCCAACTTCGGCCAGAAGGGAAAGTTGCCTCGGGCCGGAGGTCGACCCGTTCTTGTCTGTCAAAGGCGTCGGATAATCGCCTGTAAAACAATGATCCGTAAACTGAGGTGTGATCGGATCTCGACCATCAAACCCCATGGACTGATAAAGTCCGTCAACACTCAGGTAGGCGAGGGAATCTGCACCAATGAACTGCCTCATTTCCTCCAAGGAATGCGTTGCAGCAAGAAGTTTTTTGTCATCTGGAGTGTCGATGCCATAGAAATCCGGATGTGTAATCGGCGGACTCGCCACACGCAGATGAACCTCCCGGGCACCGGCCTCATACATCATCTGAACAATCTTGACTGAAGTGGTTCCGCGCACAATCGAGTCGTCGACCAGAACGACTCTCTTTCCGGCAATCTGCGACCTGTTCGCGCTGTGTTTTAGTTTTACCCCAAGCTGTCTGATCTGCTGCGTCGGTTCAATAAATGTCCGGCCCACATAATGGTTGCGGATTATTCCGAGTTCGAAGGGTACGTTCGACTCCTGAGCGTAGCCAATTGCTGCCGGTACTCCGGAGTCAGGGACTGGGATGACGACGTCTGCTTCAACCCCCGATTCAATGGCGAGTTGCCGTCCTGTCTGTTTCCGGACGTCATAAACCGATCGGCCGCCAACAATGCTGTCAGGCCGTGCAAAATAGATGAACTCAAAGACACAAGGCCGCGGTTTCATCTTTGGAAATGGATGCAGGCTTTCAATGCCGTCTTCTGTGATGACAACGACTTCGCCGTTCTCAATGTCACGAACGAATTCGGCACCGATAATATCGAGGGCACAAGTCTCCGACGCCAGAATATGTGAACCATCAAGTCGGCCGAGCACAAGCGGACGGATTCCCAATGGATCCCGAGCGCCGATGAGTTTCTTGTTGGTCATGGCAACGAAGGAATACGCACCTTCGACCACTCGAATTGCATCAATGAATTTTTCAATCAACCTCGGTTTTGACGATCTAGCAACCAAGTGAAGCAACACTTCCGTATCTGAGGTGGATTGGCAAATCGCGCCGTTTTTGACCATTTCCGTTCGCAAGGCCACGGCATTGGTCAGGTTGCCATTGTGACAGATCGAAAATCCGCCTCCGGCCAAGTCAGCATACAGCGGTTGTACATTTCGAAGAATTGTTCCCCCCGTCGTGGAGTAGCGCACGTGGCCTATCGCACACGAACCACGCAATCGGTCAATCGTCCCATGTTTGGAAAAATGGTCACCGACCAGACCCAAACGGCGCTCCGTGTGGAAGTGATTGCCGTCGAATGTCACTATACCGGCGGCCTCTTGGCCGCGGTGCTGAAGCGCGTGCAGGCCCAGCGCTGTAAGTGCCGCGGCATCGGGGTGATTGAAGACTCCAAAGACGCCGCATTCTTCCCGAAGCTTATCATCGCCGACGTAATCGGCGACGTTACCAAGGGATTCGTCAATATGAGTCATTAAATTCCCGCGATGATTGATCGCGCTCCTGTCGACAATGACAACAAAAACACCGATCTGAATTTACACGAATCTACTGGTTGCTTGATGAGCTCTCAAAAAGCTGGTTCAGACCCTGTCGCTCTTTCTTCTGGTAGCCGTTACTTTCCTTCCCGGTGTCCCCGTCCTCGGGGATGACGCCGGGTTCTTCAGGTTGTCCTTGGTCGCTTTTGTTGGAATTGCCGTTTCCATCATCAGAAAACCCCGAGAAATTCTTGGAGAAATCGTCCGGCATCCACGACATGATCGAACTACCGGTTTCCATCAGCAAAGTGTGCGTCCGAGCATTGGTAACCCACTGGGGCTGCGTTTGTGGTCTCACGAGCCAGTTGAAGAACAAAAAAGCGATCGTTACAAGAAGAAAACCGCGGAATATCCCAAATATGAATCCAAAAGTTCGATCAAGGGCGCCAATCTGGCTATCAAGAACCACGTCTGCAAAGCGCATCGAGATTACCGAAATAATGACGAGGACCATGATAAAGACACCGCCTGCATTTACGGTGTCTGCGAGAATATTTGGATCTAGCTTTTCACGGATTGGTTCCTTGAGGATTGGAAACATCACCCAGGCAGCAAATGCGGCCCCTCCCCATGCAAAGACTGTAAGGGCCTCTCGATTGAAGCCGCGCATCATCGCCAGGAGACCAGAAATCAACATTATTGCGATGAGAAGAATATCTAGCCACGTCAAAGGCATGTGTGTCGAGCCGCTTAATGAATGTTATGTGATATTAGCACGATTCCACGATTGGCCTAGACAATCTGTGCCCAATTGATTTTGCGCGTCAAGGTAAAAACATTGCATGTTCACCCGGCGCGTTTGTCGGACTTGGATTGACTGGAACCAGTGCTGATTTTCGCGATCAAGGATGCAAGGCTGGTGACTGTTTCGATGTCGATTGAGTTTTTTGATTGCTGTGTGTCGTCATCGTTTCTCTGTGGTATGATTGCCCGGGTAAAACCCAGTTTTTCAGATTCACGCAAACGCCCATCGGTCTGATTTACCGAGCGCAAACTTCCAGAAAGACTGATCTCTCCAAAATACACGGAACCGTCCGGCAGAGCTTTCCCCGATAGCGATGAGACGAGGGCTGCCGCAACGGCTAAGTCTGCCGCTGGTTCCCGAATCTTCAGCCCCCCCGCGACATTGAGATAAACGTCATACCCGCCAAACGACAGGCCACAGTGCGCATCCAGCACAGCCAGGATCATCGACAGCCGGCTCTGATCCCAACCTACCACGGCGCGCCTGGGGGTGGCCAATGTGCTGGTCGCAACGAGCGCTTGTATTTCCACCAGCACCGGCCGTGTTCCCTCGATCCCTGCAAAAACGGCCGTACCAGGCGTGTTGGCTTCGCGTTCTCCGAGAAACAAGCGGGACGGGTTTGAGACTTCGGCCAGGCCACCGCCGGTCATTTCAAAAACACCGATCTCATCGGTAGGACCGAAGCGGTTTTTGACTGCCCGCAAAATTCGAAACTGATGTCCTCGCTCCCCTTCGAAGTAGAGCACCGTGTCGACCATGTGTTCAACGACCCGAGGACCGGCAATCTGACCGTCTTTCGTGACGTGCCCCACCAGAAAAACAGCAACGTCATTCGACTTGGCATAGTGGATAAGTGTCTGCGCCGTTTGGCGTACCTGTGAAACAGTGCCAGGCGCTGAATCCAAAGTGGGCGACCAGATGGTCTGTATCGAGTCAATCACAAGGGCGACGGGGTTCACAGCGTCCTGAAGTGTCGTAACAATGTCGCTCAGATTGGTCTCGGCCGCGAGCAATACACCGGTCTTCGACAGCCCTAGTCGCGCGGCACGCAATCGCACCTGTGCAATTGCCTCTTCACCAGAGATGTACACCACCGTGTTTCCGGATGCTGCGAGGCGCGACATGATCTGCAAGAGCAATGTCGATTTTCCGATTCCCGGATCGCCGCCAACCAGTATGGCAGACCCAGGCACAAGACCGCCGCCGGTTACACGGTCAAATTCAGCAACCCCCGACAACGTACGAGCGGGGGTCCTGTCGCTTCCTTCCAGACCCACCAGGGCCACCTTGCGCCCAGGCGGAACCGATCTGCCCGGTCGTGCTCCAATGCCGGAACTCTGCCCGGTTTCCTCGGATATCGTGTTCCAGGCGCCACAACCGTCACAGCGACCGGACCATTTCGAACTGACGGAACCGCAGTCCTGGCATACAAATCGGGCAACCGCTTTAGCCATGGCTTCAACCGGTTTTCAGTGACGGATCAAGATTTGAGAACGTCCATTTGAATGGGACCATCTGCGCTTCCGTGGACGAACTGATCAACATACGGGTTTCCGCTGGCATCGATTTCCCCTGCTTGCCCACGCCAAATAATTTCGCCTTTGTAGATCATTGCGATCGAGTCGGCGATCTTTCGCGCGCTCGCCATATCATGTGTGATTGATATGGCTGTAGCGCCCAGTTGTTTGACACAGCTGACGATCAGATCGTTGATCACGTCCGCCATGATCGGGTCAAGGCCGGTCGTCGGCTCATCGAAAAATATGACCTCTGGATTGCCTGCAATCGCGCGGGCAAGCCCAACACGTTTCTGCATGCCGCCTGACAATTCCGCAGGCGAAAGTTCCGAGACTTCAGGGCCAAGGCCGACCTGGGCAAGTTTCTCCAGTGCGATATCATGGGCATCCGCACGGCTCATGTTCTTTCCCTGAATCAAACCAAACGCGACATTCTCCCAAACAAGGAGACTGTCAAACAATGCGGCTCCCTGGAAGAGCATTCCGAACTTGGACAGGAACTCATCGCGTTTCGAGCCGCCCACACCCACCACATTTTCCCCTTCCAGCAGGATTTCTCCTGAATCCGGCCTCAGAAGTCCAAGGATGCATTTCAGCATTACGGATTTGCCGGTGCCCGATCCCCCGATTACCACAAGAGACTGGCCGCGATAGGCCGTTACATTCAATCCGTTGAGGACGGTTTTGGGTCCAAAACTTTTGCGAACGTCTTTCAGTTCGATATGAATTTGGTCATTCACATCCCACCTCAAGACGAAAAGAGAAGTGAAGTAAGGATGTAGTTGGCAGCAAGAATCAGCACAGATGCGCCGACAACGGCGTTTGTTGTTGCCCGGCCAACGCCCTGGGCACCACCGCGGCTGTTAAACCCATGGTAGCAGCCCATGAAGGCAATGATGAAACCGAAGGCTGCAGCCTTGACCAAACCTGAGAACACGTCATCAAACTGAATAAAGTCGACCGTCTTTCGCACGTAGACCGACGCATTGAACCCCAGACTGCTCGTCCCGACTATGAAACCGCCCATAATTCCTATTATGTCGGCTATCAGGACAAGAATTGGCAGCGTCAGGAACGCCGCGACGACACGGGGCACGACGAGGTACTTGAACGGGTTTGTTGACAGGGTCACCAAGGCGTCGATCTGCTCGGTCACCCTCATGGTGCCGAGTTCGGCTGCAATCGCCGCACTGACACGCCCGGCGACCATAAGTCCTGCCATGACCGGTCCAAGTTCGCGGGTAATCCCCAAAGCGACAATTGTCGAAACCAGGCTTTCGGCATTGAATCTTGAACCGCCGATGTAGATCTGCAGCGCAAGGACGCCCCCGGTAAAAAAGGCAGTCAGGCCAACAACCGGAAGTGAGTTGTAGCCGATCCGGATCATCTGATCGAAGATCAGGCGAAAATAGACCGGCGGCAAAAATATGTGCGCTGTCGTATCCTTAAAAAACAGGACCATACGACCGGCTTCGGCACAAATGCTCAATACGAGTCTGCCGACGGTAGCGAAGATGTTCAACGGTGGAATTCCCCTTTGAAAAGGTCGCTTCGAAACGAATCAGGCGCCAGAGTATACCCGAGCATAACGAGAACCCAAGTTTGTCAGCACTTCATACCCGATCGTACCGGAAAAGTGCGCAAATTTGTCTATCGTTATGTTATGTCCGAGCAATTCTACAAATTCTCCACGCGCCACCCGAAGAGTCTCGATATCCGTGACATCGATCGTAATCATATCCATGGAAACCCGGCCAACCACCGGCGCCTTGCTCCCGTCGATACAGCAATAAGCGGTATCGCCGATGTTTTTCGCCGTGGAGGTGCGAAAATAGCCGTCGGCGTAGCCTGCGCTAACAATAGCAATTCGACTGTCGCGTTCTGCAACCCAGGTGGCACCATAACCCACACTATCTCCTGACGGCACTTCTCGAACTTGCAATATTTTGCCGGCCAGATGCACAACAGGCTTGAGCGCGGCGGCGGTGGGTATCAAAGAGTCCCCTCCATAAAGCGCAATCCCCGGACGAAGAACATCAAAGTGAAACTTGGAGTTCAGCAGGATACCTGCAGAGTTTGCAAGGCTGGCCGGTACATTTGAGAGTTTGCTCCGGATGTTAAGAAAATTCTCAAGTTGAATTTCACTCATCGGATTCGCGGTTTCCTCCGCACAGGCGAGATGGCTCATGAGGAGGCTGATGTCAAACCGCTGATCGTCTGGACGGCTCTCGCACCACATGTCGAATTGCGCCTGGGACAAACCGATTCGATTCATACCGGTGTCCACGTGCAGTGCCGATGAAAGTGGTTCACCGGATGCCTGACGCAATGCCGCCCATTCACGGATTTCATCCAGAGAGCTTATTACGGGCCTGGCATCGGATTCCAGAAACTGGTGCGCGTTGTCAATAAACAAGCCATTCAGAACGTAGACTGTAGCCTTCGGGGCCACGGCCAATACCCGTTCTGCTTCGTCCAGCAAGGCAACGAAAAACGTCCTGCAGCCCACCGACCAAAGAGCAGGTACGGCTCTTTCAATTCCGATACCGTATGCATCCGCTTTGACCACGGCAGCGCATTCGGCTTGGCCGCCGATCGCCTTCAACGTCAGATAGTTTGAGCGTAAAGCATCAAGATCGATTGTGAGGACGGCGCCTACACTGGCTGGGGGAAGGGGGGTCACAACGGTCAAAGAACCTTGAACTAGTCAAATCGTTCCGGGAGATGATCATCCGGAACATAATCTTCAAATCTGGTGGTATCGGACTGGAATTGCAACCGCACGGTGCCGGTCGGACCGTGACGCTGTTTACCGATGATGACTTCGGCAAGGCCGGTTACCCTGTCCATTTCCTCCTGCCATTCGAAGTGTTCCGGTGTGTTCAGGCGCGGCTCACGACGTCCTACATAGTATTCCTCCCGAAACACAAACATGACGACATCGGCATCCTGCTCAATCGAGCCAGATTCCCTCAAGTCAGCCAACTGTGGACGTTTGTCGTCACGCTGCTCAACCTGTCTGGAAAGCTGTGACAGTGCCAGGACGGGAACTTCCAGTTCTTTTGCGAGCGCTTTCAGTCCGGTGGTAATCTCCGTAACTTCCTGAACCCGGCTTTCTGAAGCGCGCCGCGCTGAGCCGGTAAGGAGTTGCAGGTAGTCAACGACAATCAGATTGAGGCCATGCTGGCGCTTTATTCTCCTGGCACGGGCGGAGAGCTGTGCAATCGCAAGGCCGCCGGTCGGGTCGATGTAGAGTGGAATGCCCTCGAGGTCTCTCGCCACATCGACCATGCGGCCAAATTGCTCTTCGTTGATTTTGCCGCGCCGGATCAGTTCCGACGATACGCCTGACTGTTCGGAAAGAATACGCGTTGCGAGCTGCTCAGACGACATCTCCAGCGAAAAGAAAGCGACGACACCGCCATCAAGGACTTCCCTCGTTCCATCAGATTTGTGATCTGCACGAAATGATCTTGCGATGGAGAAAGCGATATTTGTGGCCAGGGCCGTTTTCCCCATGGAGGGCCGGCCGGCAAGGATGACCAGGTCGGATTTCTGGAGCCCACCAAGCTTTTCATCGAGATCCTTCAACCCAGACGACAATCCGGACAACCCGCCGTCACGTTGATAGGCCGCGTTCGCCATGTCGAGAGCGTCGGTTAACGCGGTTCGGAAGGGTTGGAAACCGGCGCCGTACTTTCCGGATTCAGCAAGACCGTAGAGTGCTTGTTCGGCATCCGCGATTTGCTCGTTAGGGGGCACGTCGACATCAGACACATACGCCGTGGAGACCATGTCGGTGCCGATTGAGATGAGCTGCCTGAGAATGGCCAGATCGTAGATCGTGCGGCCATATTCCTCGGCATTGATAACGGTTGTTGCTGCCGCCGTTAGGCGGGCCAGATACTGCGGTACAGACAGGTCGCCAAGCGGATCTTCGTTCTCAAAGTAGGTTTTGAGAGTAACCGGTGAAACCAACTTTCCCGCATGGATCAGGCGATCGGAAACATCGAAAATCCTTGCGTGAAGCGGATCAAAGAAGTGCTCTGTCTCTAGGAAACCTGAAACCCGGTCCCGGGCTTCGTTGTTGACCATAATGGCGCCGAGCAAAGCCTGCTCGGCTTCGATGTTTTGGGGAACCCGTCGGACCTCGGTTTCGCCGTCGAGGTCATCCAGTGTTTCCAGCAATGAGGCGTTCAGTTCCATAGCGATGAGTTAGCCGGAAAATACGAGTCGGAGATACTGATTAAAACCAAAGCGAAAACCTCGACAGGTTTTATCCCCGTAATCCACACAGGCCGGAGTTCATCGACCGTTGGAGGGAGTTTCCGCTTGACTTGTGCGTAAATGATTCTTGTCTGCAAGCGTCTCTCAAAAAGCAAAGGAATGCAAATCGGCCACTGCCTGCCGGCTATTCTCCGGCGAGACGCTGGCTCGTCGTCACACGCGCGTCTTGTTGACGCCTCTCCCGTTCCCACTCGTAGATGTAATCGCGTGTCATAGGCAGAGACTGTTGCTTCTTGGCGAGTTGCATCTGGAACACGATCATTCCCTCGTAACGAAAAGACGTCTCTGATGCGGACAGGTAAAACTCCCACATCCGGCAAAATCTTTCGTCATAAATCTCCGATGCTTTATCTCGATTAGCCATAAAGCGTTGCCGCCAGTGGCGCAGAGTGTCCGCATAATGCAGACGCAGGATCTCAATGTCCGTTATGAAAAGGCCAAGCCGCTCGACCACGGGAACAACCTCACTCAGTGCTGGAATGTATCCGCCCGGGAAGATGTATTTGTCGATCCAGGCGTTCGTGACGCCCGGTCCATCGAACCGCCCGATTGAATGGATAACCGCGACACCGTCATCGTGAAGCAGGTCCCGGACCTGCTTGAAGTAGGTTTTGTAGTGGCTGACACCGACATGCTCAAACATTCCCACCGAAATGATTCGGTCAAATTGTTGAGTGAGGAATCGATAGTCCTGCAGTTTGTAGTCGATTTTTGTGTCGTATCCCTGGCGGATCTTCCGCTCGCGGCTGATCTTCAATTGTTCTTCGCTCAGGGTAATTCCGGTCACGTGCACATCTGCGCAACCGGCAAGGTAAAGCCCCAATCCTCCCCACCCGGATCCTATATCGAGGACGGACTGGCCATCCTGCAACTGGAGTTTTGCTGCGAGATGTCTCTTTTTGGCCAACTGCGCATCGTCGAGTGAAGCGTCGGCTTGTTCAAAATAGGCACACGAGTACTGACGGTCGTCGTCAAGGAACAGATCGTACAATGCGCCATCCAGATCGTAATGATGGGCGACGTTCCGGCGGGCTTTTCGTGCCGGATTGTACTGATGAACTCGCCTGGCCAAATATCTGAGTGCCGAAAAGACAAACAGCCACCGAGGAGCCGCAGCAGTCTCCATATTTGATAACAGGACTTCCAGGAAATCGTAAATGGACCCTTGTTCGAATGTCAGGCGTCCATCCATATACATTTCGCCAAGATAAAGCTGCGGATTCAGCACGAACTGCCATTCCGCGCGTCGATCCACAATACGTGCGTAAATCGGTATTCCTTCACCGTCTCCGAAACGGAAGGTCTTTCCGCTGGCGGCTTCGATCGTCAGGTTGCCCCGTTTGACGATTCTGCGAAATGTCAGTTGCAGTATCCAAAGCATGTGGGCGTGCCCTCACACTCCTGTTAATACGGTTACCGTGTTCAGGTCCAACACGTCCCGAACACCTACAACGCAATCAAGTCACATTAATGGACTCGATTGAGGCGACATTAAACCAGTCTCCGAAAAATTGAGCAATAGCCCGTTCGTACTGTTTTTGTGAACGGATTTGCGTGGTCGCAAACGAAAAGAGGGGACATTTGGTCATGCCCCCTCCATTTTTGGAACTTCGTCGACCAGATTAACTCGCCGGTGCGTCTTCAGTTGTTTCCTTGTCGTCGGGCCGTTCCTCGTCACCTTCCATTGCCTCCGACAGTTCTTCTGTCGCCTCCCTGGCAACTTCCTCATCTTCAAAGACTTCCGAAGCTTCTATCGCGTCTTCCTCAACCTCGTCGAACCGGTCGGCTGTTACATCTTCGCCGCGGGCCTGACGCTCTGCTTCGTCTTTTGTCCTGGCGACGTTAATCGTAACAGTCACCGTGACTTCCGGATGTAAACTGACTTTGGTTGGATGAAGGCCCAATGTCTTGATCGGCCGTTCCAGAACAACCTGGCTGCGGATGACGTTTGTTCCGTCTTCGGTCACAGCTTGGGCAATGTCGCGCGTTGTGACAGAACCATAGAGTTGGCCCGTGTCGCCAGCCTGACGGATTACGGTGTACACGTTGCCCTCTAGTTTTTCGGAAACGGCTTCCGCTTCGGATTTCATTTCGAGGTTGCGTGCTTCAAGTTGAACTTTCTGACCTTCGAATTTCTCAAGATTCGCCTTGTTGGCACGAAGGGCTTTTGCCTTGGGCAGGAGGTAGTTCCGGGCAAAACCATCCTTGACTTTGACGACGTCGCCCATCTGCCCGAGTTTTTCGATGCGCTCCAATAGAATTACGTCCATTTTTGTTCTCCTAGTTTGTCTGATATCAGGTGAGTTTGTTCAAAGATGAATCATGATGGCGGTGCAAGGCGAGATCTGAGGCCAATAGTTGTCTCCGCCAGACCAATCGCGGCAACAATCAAAACTCCAACCCAGCTCGTGAACAGGATAACCAGATAGGTTGTCCCGAGTATAAGTATCTTGAACGGATGCTTTTGCGTAAGCACGTGGAGAACCGCCAGTCCCTGAAGCATGAAAGCCACGGAAAATGCGGTCAGGAACCCCATTCCGATCATGCCGAAATAGCCTCCCATGAGCGACAGCAAAAACGCTGCACCCAGAGTGAAGGAACTTGTGAGCGGCAACGACACGGCAGTGTATTTGTCCTGCGGCCTGTTTCCGAAACCGGAACGGCGAACAACGGTTGCAGCGAGGCATAGAAGCGAAACCGTAATTATCATCCAGAAAAATGCAGACGCTGGGGGAATCGCCCAGACGAGAAAATCCACCAGTCTTGACAATTTTTCATCATCGAGCTGGGGAGAATCATTTTTCAACAATCCGCTGACTTCAAGGCTCTGCTTGAGCATGGATTTGAAAGACTGAATAAACGCCCCGGTTGCGGTCAAATTGAGAACAGCAGCGAATGTCACGGCGAGACAACCGCCTAAAGCGGCAATCCAGACAAGAATGCGCCCCGTCGGATACCATTCAACCGACTGATTGTCTTCACTGGCTCGGTTCAGGAGTGTCACGTGTGTCAACACGATCGTCGGGACAACGATAATGGCGAGAAACAGTCCAGCCTCTTCTATGCTTGTGGCAGCAAAGGTAACGATGAGACCAACACCGCCCCCGATCACAACGGCCAGGGCACCCCAACCCAGTCCGGCGATGTACAGAGGCAATGGCGCCATGTAGAACAGGATGACGGCCAGAAAATTGCCAGCGGTCACTGTGAGATAGAGGACCGCGGAAACAAGTCCCGCCAGAATCCCTATGACAGCAAAGTGTGTCATTGTAGTAGCTGTCCCGCCTAAAGAGCGGTTAGAGACGGGCCCAGAGCCCGCCCCAACCAGTTATCGTGTTTGTTCGTCTTTGTATTTTGTCGCTTAGGAAACGATGTAGGGCAAAAGACCCAGAAAGCGAGCCCGTTTGATTGCTCTGGCGAGCTCCCTCTGCCTTTTAGCAGAAACGGCGGTGATCCGGCTTGGTACTATCTTGCCGCGTTCCGACACGTAGCGCTGCAGGAGCTTGACATCCTTGTAGTCGATCTTGGGTGCGTTGGTGCCTGAAAACGGGCACGTTTTGCGACGGCGGAAGAACGGGCGCCGTGAAGGGGAACTGGAGTCGGCCATTATTCTGCCTCCGGTGTTGCTGTTGCCGCGACAGCCGGCGCATCGGCTGTTGCCGGCGCAGGTGCAGATGCCGGTGGTGCACTGCGCTCAGGTCTGTCGTTACGGTCCCTGCGCGGGCCGCGTCGGTCGTCACGACCGCCTTTGTTCTGCATGACAACCGATGGTCCGGTCTCGTGCTCGTCAACACGCAGCGTAATGAAGCGGACAACGTCGTCGTTGAGACGCATTTGCCTCTCCATCTCTGCCACCGCCGGGTGCGGTGCGTTGATATTGAGCAATTGATAATGCGCCTTGCGATACTTCTTGATCTTGTAGGCAAGCGAGCGAAGACCCCAGTACTCGGCCTTGTCTATCGAGCCGCCACCTTCCTCGATCACTGTCTTGAATTGTTCTGTGAGTGTATCGACTTGTTGTGCCGATACGTCCTGGCGTGCCAGGAACACATGCTCATACAATGGCATGATTAAGCGCCTTTCCACTATTCTAACCACGAACCCGGCGCAAAGCCCCTCTTGAACCCTTTATCGGAAAGGCTCATCAGGAACACCAAAAGAGCGGAAACACGGGAAGTCGAAATTTAATTTCTGTTCGATCTCAATGACCGAACCTTCCGTTCAGCTTCCAGCCAGGTTCTTCATCAATAGTCGCGTCTTATATCTCAATTTCCACAATGTTCAAGGTCTATTGCGGCCTGCGACAAATGCGCGGTTTGGATGGACATTCGAGCCGTTGCCTCCGGATGGAGTAGATGGCAATAGACGATAATCGTAGATCTCAGGATGGCTTGCTTGACAGGATGGATCGGGCGGCTAATGGTGGCCGCCAGATCGGACACAGTCAACCTGCCATTGACCGGCAGGGCAAAGGAATTATCGCAGGGGGATCGACATGAGTGTCGCGTTTACATTTCCTGGCCAAGGGAGCCAGCAAGTGGGCATGGGGCATGCCCTTGCCGAGGCTTTTCCTTCTGCCCGTGAGGTGTTTGAAGAGGTCGATGACGCGCTGTCAAAGTCATTGTCCCGGCTGATGTGGGACGGGCCTGACGATGACCTTAGACTAACCGAGAACGCACAGCCGGCCCTGATGGCCGTGAGTATGGCTGTGATGGCCGTCCTTCAACGTGACGTTGGTCTGGAAATTGAAAACAAACTGGCATACGTGGCGGGGCATTCGCTGGGTGAGTATTCGGCTCTGGCGGCCGTCGGGACTTTTTCTCTTTCTGACACCGCACGACTTCTTCAGACCAGAGGCCAGGCGATGCAGAAGGCCGTCCCCGTTGGCGAAGGGGCAATGGCGGCTTTGCTGGGGTTGGACTTCGAGGAGGCGACTGAAGTCGCGTCGCAGGCCGCCCAGTCCGACGTATGTCAGGCAGCCAACGACAATGCGCCAGGGCAGGTTGTCATTAGCGGATCACGGGAAGCCGTTGAACGAGCATTGGAGATTGCCAAGGAGAAGGGCGCCAAGCGCGCGTTGCTTTTGCCGGTAAGCGCGCCTTTCCATTGTTCGCTGATGCAACCCGCTGCAGACGTTATGTCAGAGGCGCTTGCCGAAGTTAATATCAAGACGCCTGCCGTGCCGCTCATCGCTAACGTGACGGCAAGCCATGTCTCTGACCCCGCCGCGATTAGGGAACAGCTGGTGCAACAGGTCACGGGAATAGTGCGTTGGCGCGAATCCGTGTTGTACATGGCGCAACAGGGCGTCGACACGGTATATGAGATCGGCGCCGGCAAAGTGCTTTCTGGATTGGCGAAACGCATAGAAAGGTCTCTTGGTGCATCTGCAATTGGAACGCCTGAAGATATTGAAGCAGTCGCCGAAAGCCTGAAATGATCTTGGCCTAACGGCGCAAAAACTGAAAACAACAGGTAGTGGAAATGTTCGACTTATCGGGAAAAGCGGCACTTGTAACCGGTGCTACAGGAGGCATCGGTCGTGCGATCGCCATGACATTGCATGAAAGAGGGGCGACTGTCGGATTGTCCGGAACACGGAAACATTTGTTGGACGAACTCGCGTCTACACTGGGCGAGCGGGCATACGTGCTGCCTTGTGATCTTTCGGATACCGAATCGGTAGGGTCATTGGTGGGCGATGCCGAAACAGCAATGGGAACTGTGGACATAGTGATAAACAATGCTGGCCTCACCCGTGACAATTTGGCAATGCGCATGAAAGACGAAGAATGGGATGCGGTTCTCGCCGTGAACCTTTCCGCCAGTTTTCGAATCGCCCGAGCCAGTCTGCGCGGCATGATGAAGAGACGATGGGGCAGGATCGTTGGCGTTACCTCGGTGGTCGGTGTCACCGGAAATGCAGGACAAGCTAACTATGCTGCGTCCAAAGCGGGAATGATTGGCATGTCCAAGGCTATTGCCCAGGAAGTCGCCAGTAGAGGCATCACGGTTAACTGCGTCGCCCCGGGTTTTATCGAAACACCAATGACCGATGCATTGAACGAAAAACAGCGGGATGCAATCATAAATACCGTTCCCGCGGGGCGACTTGGCAATCCACTGGACATTGCTGCTGCGGTGGCGTACTTGGCAAGTGAAGAGGCATCATACGTCACGGGCCAGACGCTCCATGTAAATGGCGGCATGGCAATGATATGACGTCCGAAAAGATAAGTTTAGGCGTGCTGGTCAAGCACAATAAAGTGTGATAGGAAGCCCGCGACTTCCGGGCATTTTCAAGTATGAGAAAGGTTTCCGGGAGACGTACAAATAGCTGGAAATCTGTGAGAAATCGTAACTTTGGTACACTCCGGTTCGTCCGGTCTGGAGTTGACTCACTGCAACCATTTTCGAGGACATAAAAATGAGCGATGTTGCTGATCGGGTGAAGAAGATTGTTGTCGAGCACCTTGGTGTTGAGGCAGAAAAAGTAAGTGATACTGCTAGTTTCATTGACGACCTTGGCGCAGACAGCCTCGATACCGTCGAACTGGTGATGGCTTTCGAAGAAGAATTCGGTTGCGAAATCCCTGACGACGCCGCCGAGACCATTCAGACGGTTGGCGATGCAGTTAAGTTTCTCAAAGAGAACGCCGGATAACGAGATTTCGATTCTGGACAGCGTGAGGTTCGCCAATCCGGCAGATCTGAGATTGGTGTCCCGGGCAATCGGTTCTCGACCAGCAAAAAATTGAATCTTCGATCTAGTGTTAAGCCGGCGTGCAATCGCGACCGGCTTGCATTATTCTTCAGACAGAATCGTTTAACAGGAAGCATTACATGAGACGGGTCGTCATTACCGGTCTAGGTATGGTAACGCCATTGGCATGTGGCGTTGAAGAGACTTGGTCGCGTCTGATTGACGGACAATCTGGGGCGGCAAAAGTCGAGTCCTTCGACGTGTCTGACATTGCCTGCAAGATTGCTTGCGAGATTCCCATCGGCGATGGTTCAGACGGTACATTCAACGCAGATGATTGGATGGAGCCCAAAGAACAGCGCAGGGTCGATGGATTCATCGTCTATTCGATGGCCGCCGCCGTGCAGGCCGTCGAGGATTCCGGCTGGAAACCCGATGAATACGAAGACCTGATCAGGACGGGTGTGCTCATCGGATCTGGTATTGGTGGTCTCCGCGGTATTGAGCAAACATCGCTTCTTCTTGCAGAACGCGGTCCGCGCAAGATCAGCCCTTTCTTCATTCCTGGCCGGTTGATCAACCTTGCGTCCGGGTATGTCTCCATCCGATATGGTTTCAAGGGGCCAAACCATTCGGTCGTAACGGCGTGTTCAACTGGTGCACATGCCATCGGTGACGCAGCGCGGCTTATCGGCCTCGGTGATGCCGAGGTAATGGTCGCCGGTGGTGCCGAATCGGCTGTCTGCCGGATTGGCATGGCGGGCTTCGTGGCATGCCGAGCGCTTTCCACGGGCTTTAATGATGAGCCGACACGTGGATCGAGACCCTATGACAAGGACCGCGATGGATTTGTCATGGGCGAAGGTGCCGGTGTCGTGGTGCTTGAGGAACTCGAGCATGCCAAGGCACGGGGCGCGAGAATCTACGCCGAAGTCGTCGGTTATGGATTGTCGGGGGACGCCTATCATATAACCGCGCCGGCGGAGGATGGTGATGGCGGATTCCGGGCAATGCAGGCAGCTATTGCGCGGGCCGGAATTGAGCCGGGTGAAATCGACTACATCAATGCACACGGCACCTCGACGCCACTGGGTGATGAAATCGAATTGAATGCAGTGGCCCGAATGTTGGGATCGTCGGCCGGACGTGTCAGCATGTCGTCGACCAAGTCGGCGATCGGTCACCTGCTGGGAGCAGCAGGGTCGGTCGAGGCAATATTTGGCGTATTGGCCATGCGGGACAATGTGGTTCCGCCAACGCTGAACCTTGAGAATCCCTCCGTGGAAACAGATATTGATCTAGTGCCGTTGAAAGCACGCGAGCGGGACGTTAATATAGTCCTTAGCAACTCATTTGGGTTTGGTGGCACCAATGCATCGCTGGTGTTGCGTCGCTTCGAACAATAGCCTGTAGGGGTGCGGGGCCGGGAGAATTGTTTCTGATATGTCCGGCGACTACGAATATGACGACGGCGTGACAACAAACGCCCACAGTCCATCCAACAGGCCGCGCAAAAGCGGTCTGCGCCGTCTCGGCGGTTTTCTGAACACCATATTTACGATGGTTTTGTTTGCAGGCCTCGTGTTTGGTGCGACAGTTTTCTACGGAAAAGTACGTTTCGAAGAAGCTGGACCGCTGGCAAAAGACACGTCATTTGTCGTGCGCAACGGTCAAGGTGTTACGGGAATTGCGAACGCTCTTGAAAGCAAGGGCATCATCAGTGATGCCCGCGTGTTTGTTGCTGCAGCCGTGATCCAGGACTCCAAAGGAAGCCTCAAAGCGGGCGAATACAGGCTTCCGGCAAACGTCAGCATGCAGGAAATCATGGACACCCTCGTGTCCGGAAAATCGGTCCAGCACAAGATCACCGTTCCCGAAGGATTCACCAGCCAGCAGGTTGTGGAACGGGTAAACCGTCATGACGCCCTGGTTGGCGAGATCAGCTTCGTTCCTGCGGAAGGCTCACTTCTCCCCGATACCTATGTTTTTCTGAGGGATGAATCCAGGCAGGCCGTGCTGGATCGTATGCGGAAGGCTCAGCAGAAGGCGCTGGAAGATCTCTGGCAGGGCAGGGCGGACAATCTGCCGATCGCGTCGCCTGAGGAAGCTTTGATACTTGCCTCGATTGTAGAAAAGGAAACCGGGCAGTCGTCGGAACGGGCACTGGTTGCCGGGGTATTTACAAACCGACTCAGGAAGAAGATCCGGCTCCAGTCCGATCCCACCATTATCTATGGAATTGTTGGCGGCAAGGGTGTGCTGGATCGGCCAATTCGCAAAAGCGATATTGCAAAGAAGACCAAATACAACACGTATCAGATCAATGGCCTTCCCCCGACACCGATCGCCAACCCGGGCATCGAAGCGATCAAGGCCGTCTTGAACCCTGCCAAGACAAGTGCTTTGTACTTTGTCGCCGACGGCACTGGTGGCCATGTATTTGCTGATACATTGCGCCAGCATAAAGCCAATGTCCGGAATTGGCGAAAGGTGGAAGCCGCTCGTCGCAAGGCACGTAAGAAGGCGAAGAAAGAGGAAGCGGCTAAAAAGTTGGCAGCAGCGAAAGCGCCAGTAATCGAGAAGGTTGAGACTTCTCCGCCACCGCCACCGCCGGCACCGCCGGCCGCTGATGCCTCCGTTGAGAACAAAACGGTGGCCGCGAAGGTGCCCTCCGCGAACAACGATACCGGATTGACGACGCCTGCCGCTGCCGCGACTGTTGATGCCGATAGTTCACTTAAAGGCGCAATTTCGGAAACTACGGCGGAAGGTGCCAAGGACACCAAGGTGGCTGTCACCAACCAGGCCGTTGAAACGGTCGACGACACAAAAGAAAAGCCGGGTAGCAGATTGGGCGAGCGGATTGTACCCAAACCCCGCCCCAAACCCGACCGTCCTGCGGCGTCCCTGTTGACAGAGCCTGACGCTTCTGCCGTGGAGACTGTTCTCGAAGAGGATAGCGTTGAGGAAATCCAGAAAACGGCTCCTCCGCCGGTCAAGAAAAAGCGGCGTAAGCGGCGTGCTACAAAAACCAAGAGGAAGACCGCCAACCCAGATGATAACGGAAGGTAGTCACCCGATTTCAGGCTAAGCCGAAGCTGGCCAAACTCATGGAGATTGCTGCATCTCCAGGTCTCCATTGTCTAAGTGAAGCGTTGTCAGTCCCCGCATCAACCGTGCCCACCGGGCTTCGTCCGGAAACATCAAATCGGAACAACACAAAAATGTCACTGACAAGTATGACTGGATTCGCCCGCAGCGATGGTACAGTTGATGGAATTCGCTGGCACTGGGAAATAAAGACTGTCAACGGCAAAGGGCTGGACATTCGAACCCGGGTTCCACCGGGGTACGAAGGCCTTGAACAACCGTTAAGAGCGGCTGTGGCCCGGTGTGTCCGTCGCGGAAACTGTCAGGTTGCCCTACAGATCACACAAGAAGAAGCGACGACCCGATTGGTCGTCAATGAAGCGGTTCTCGATCAGGTCGTTCTTGCCGCAAAAACCATCTCGGATCGGATTGATTTGGCTCCCCCCAGCGCAGATGGACTTCTTGCCATCAAAGGGGTTCTTGAGTTTTCGAAACCTGTGAATGAGGAAGACAGCGCGATCAATGACGTGTTTTTGTCTGGACTGGAGGCTGCGCTGACTGATCTTGAAGAAAACAGGCGCGGTGAAGGGGAACGGCTAGAAACGATTCTGACCAGGCAACTCCTCGAAATCGAAAATTTGTCCAAGCAAGCCCGAGACTGTCCCGCCCGATCGACCGAAGCGATCAAGGAACGGCTTTCCGGACAGATCGAGACCCTGTTGGAAGCTTCGACATCATTTGATCCGGACCGGCTTCATCAAGAGGCTCTGTTGCTTGCAACCAAGGCTGATATTCAGGAAGAACTGGACAGATTGGACACGCATGTCGCGGCTGCAAGAGATCTGTTGAAGGATGAAGGCCCTGTGGGCAGAAAGCTTGATTTTCTAACACAGGAGTTCAACCGTGAAGCGAATACGTTATGTTCCAAGTCCAATGATTCATCGTTGACTGCTATCGGGCTTGAACTCAAGTCCGCAATTGATCAGATGAAAGAACAGGTTCAAAACATTGAATAGAGATGATGCTCCAGATGAAATCGAACGCCGGGGGTTGATGCTGGTTCTGTCGTCACCTTCAGGGGCCGGAAAAACAACTTTGTCCCGTCGGTTGCTGTCTGCCGATCCTGATATCACCATGTCGGTGTCAGTGACCACGCGGCCACCAAGGCCCGGGGAGATAGATGGTAAGGATTACCGGTTCATCTCCACCGAGGAATTCGGCTTGATGCGCAACCGTGGCGAACTGCTCGAATGGGCAAAAGTGTTCGATAACTACTATGGCACGCCGCTTGGACCGGTCGAGGACTTGTTGTCTTCCGGCCGGGACGTCCTGTTTGACATTGACTGGCAGGGAACCCAGCAGATATCCGAGAAAATGGGTGCAGATCTTGTTCGTGTTTTCATTCTGCCGCCGTCAGCCAGCGCTTTGGAGCAGCGTCTGACGAAGCGCGCTCAGGATCCGCCGGACGTCGTCGCCGGACGGATGGCAAAGGCATCTGACGAAATCAGTCATTGGGCTGAGTATGATTACGTTCTGATAAATGAAAATCTGGAGCGAAGCGACGAGGCAATTTCCTCGATCCTGGGGGCTGAGCGATTGAAACGAGCGCGGCGATTTGGATTGTCAGACTTTGTGCGCCATTTGCAGTCAGGTTTGTGACTGTGGAATTGAACAAGTTCTGCAACAGTGCGCGTCGGTCCGGAACAGGAGCGGTTTGCCGCCCGTTTGAGGACGTCACATGCCGATAGCCGTCACCATGGGAGATCCGGCAGGAGTTGGACCGGAAATCGTTGCAAAACTGTTTGCCAGCGAGACATTGTCTTCTCCCACTGTAGTGATCGGCGACAGCCGTGTGATCCAGCAACAGATCGATCAATTGTCGTTGGGGATCAAGGCACGTGCAATTGAGAACCTTGCCATGGTTCCCCCTGACCGCGGCATTGTTCCCGTGCTTGACGTCGGTTCACTGCCCGATGACATCGTTTTGGGCCAGGTGGATGGATCGTGCGGGAAGGCGGCATTCGACTACGTCAGAACGGGTATCGAACTTGCCATGAATGGTAAGGTCGACGGGTTGGTCACCGCGCCGATCCACAAGGAAGCCCTCGCGCTTGCCGGTATCAAGTATCCTGGGCACACGGAAATACTGGCCTCGCTCACTGGCACGTCCGATTACGCCATGATGCTCATGAACGATGAACTGCGGGTCATCCTTGTGACGATTCACGTTTCCCTGCGCGACGTACCTGACCTGATCAATAATGAACGTGTTCGAACCACCATTCGACTGGCACACGAGGCCTGCGTCCAGATGGGTATAAGAAAGCCCAGAATCGCCGTGGCAGGGCTGAACCCTCACGCCGGCGAAAACGGACTGTTTGGACCCGAAGACACTGAAGTCATCCTGCCCGCGATCCAGCAAAGCAGGAGTGCTGGTATCGACGTCTCTGGTCCATGGCCAGGCGATACGATTTTCATGCGTGCGCGAAAAGGTGAGTTCGACATTGTGGTGGCCCAGTATCATGATCAAGGCCTGATCCCCGTCAAATACCTTGGGCTTGATGAAGGCGTGAATGTAACGGTCGGCCTTCCTTTCGTTCGCACGAGCGTGGATCATGGGACAGCGTTTGATATCGCCGGAAAAGGTGTTGCGGATCATCGAAGCCTTCATGTAGCCTACGAGCAGGCTCTGTTGATGATCAAGGGCCGCGCGGAGGCCGCGCAATGAGACCAACATTTATTTTCATGTTGACCCAGGATGACGTCACGGTGGCGGACGCCCGGGCACGCGTGCGTGAGCTCGGGGACGCCGGTGTGAGCATCGTCGGGTTCAAGGACATCGGCCTTCCCGTTGAAGAATTGAAACTCTTGGCACAAGACATTCGTCGTTCAGGACGTCAGGTCGCACTCGAGGTGGTAAGCCTCGATACCGGGGCCGAGTTGGACTCTGCCCGGGCTGCGGTCGGGCTTGAAGTGGATTATCTGCTTGGGGGAACCTGTCCCGAGGGCGTCTTGCCGGAAATTACCGGAACCGAAATCCGATACTTCCCGTTTTGTGGTGAGATAAGGGATCATCCGAGCATACTGATGGGGGCTTCAGATGCGATCGCTCGGGACGCCGCGCGTTTGATGGCAATGGATGGTGTCGAAGGCGTAGATCTGCTGGCCTATCGCTGGCAGGATAGTGATGTGCCCGGGATGGTCGCCCGCGTGGTTGAAGCCGCCGGTGGCAAGGTTATCGCCGCCGGGAGTATCGACCGGCCAGAACGTGTGTTGGACCTCGCGACGGCCGGTGTCAGCGCGTTTACCGTTGGTACGGCAGCATTCTCGAACCGTTTTCCCGCCAAGAAGTCAGGGCTGCGCGGGCAAGTCGATAGCATTTTGCAGATCGGCGGAGATCTTGACTACACAGTTTCTAAATCGATGATTGAAAGGGCGGCCGGCAGGATTGACCATCAGGTGCGTGAAACCCCGGTCGTTCGTGCCGATGGTTTGTTTGAACAGTTGGGCGGCAATGTATATCTGAAACTTGAATCCTTGCAGCATTCGGGCTCCTTCAAGGCTCGCGGGGCCTTCAACACACTGCTCTCCATGGATGTGCCACCCGTAGGTGTTGTTGCAGCCTCTGGAGGGAACCACGGCGCGGCAGTTGCCTATGCCTGTCAGAAACTGGGATGTTCTGCAGAAATATTCGTGCCTGAGATTTCATCGCCGGCGAAATTGGCACATCTCAGAAAATACGGTGCCACAGTGCATGTGGTGCCTGGAACATTCGCCGAGGCTCTCGAAGCTTGCAATGAACGAGAGGCGGCAACTGGCGCCGCGCCGATCCACGCCTATGACGCTTTGAGTGTCGTGGCTGGACAGGGGACGACAGGACGGGAAATTTCCAATCAGATAGACAATGTGGACACAGTCCTCGTGGCCGTTGGTGGCGGAGGACTGATTGGCGGCATATCATCGTGGTTTAGAGGTGATGTGAAGGTCGTGGGTGTCGAGCCACGCTCGTGCCGGTCGATGGCCGCGGCTCTTGAAGCAGGTCAGCCGGTGGACGTGGAGGTCAGCGGGCTGGCAGCGGACGCCCTTGGTGCGCGCAAGGTTGGCAATATTGCTTATGACGCCGCAACCCGTTTCGTCGACCAGGTCGTGACGTTGCGAGATGCTGATATCAGAGCCGCGCAGTTGTTCCTGTGGAATGAATACCGCGTTGTCGCCGAACCTGCAGGGGCGGCGGCCTTGGCTCCATTGCTGACGGGAGCCTACGTTCCTGAGGCTGGGGAAAACGTTTGTGTACTGGTATGCGGGGGCAACACCGATCTCGCAACGTTGGCGGCAGCTTGAACTGAAATGTTCAGGAACTGGATTCTTCACGTTGATCGGTGGGGGCCGTGGGCGACGGTGTGCTTGAAAATGGTGCGGTCAGTTGGCCAAGAAAGTTTAATGGCATGGGGCCGTCTATGCCGATCACAGCCGGCGGTCGGCGGTCAGAATTGAAGAACGTCCTGAAAACCAAATCCCAAATCATCAGGTTTTCCCCATAATTCTTGTTTCCCTCTCTGAGATCCATCGAATGATGCCAGCGGTGAAGGCCGGGAGTGTTGAAAACGTAGTTGATCGCTCCAAACCGCATTTCGATATTGCAATGGGTCAGAACACCTATGAAGGCGGTAACGGCGCTGACCCACAGAAAGACGATTGCCGGCGCGCCCGCCAGATAAAGCAACGGCTGGCTCAAAATGATGCTGAAAAAAGTATCGACGAAGTGAAACCGGCCGGTGTTGATAAACCACAACCGGGTGACGCTATGATGGACTGCGTGAAACCGCCAGAGAAAGGTACTCTCGTGGGCAATCCGGTGCGCCCAGTACAATCCAAACTCTGCAATGATCAGGCCTACGATGACCTGAAAGAACAGTGGCAACTGGGATGGCCAAAAAGTGCCGGTACCGCCATTCGAATGGATTGCACCGGCGAGTCCGGCGGTGCCTGAAACCACCACAAGAACTTGTACCAGGCCCTTGTTCAACACTGTATGGGCAAGGTTGGCAAATGTCTGGTGGTCGTTCTCCAGCCACAGAGGCTCGTGCGGCATCAATCGCTCAAAGAGACCGATCGTGAGGGCAAACGTGACGTAAATGACGTTGAACCACATGATGCCGTTGCCGGTCCCGATACCCATTCCCGTAGCGAGGAGGGCGACCCCAAGAAGTGCAGGCCAGAGCAGGTAGGAGATTATGCGGCGCGATGAATTCATGAAATTGCTTTGTTCCCGGGCGGCGGCACAATTTCAAGCGCGTTACGGAATTCGTTCCTGAATTTGAATGAGTTGCCCAATGTGCTGCCCTGTTAAGTTTCACCGTTTGAGTTTGCTTTAAGAGCGGTCAATTCCGTCTCAAGCTCGATTATTCTGTTTTGTAAGCCTCGGACGGCTTTATGAATGTCACCTTCTGTAAATCGCGGATTGATATGTTGAGGACAGTTTACACTCCAGGCGTCCACATGAAACAGGATAGCTCGCTCGGCTTTGGCGCTATATCCGTCAGGCATCAGCCGGTCAAGAATTACAGGATCCTCAGCTATCTCAGCCTTTCCCCAGAACTTAACACGTTGGCGAGTTTCGTAGCTCATGAAAAAGATGAAAGCAGAATCGTTTTCCGAGAGGTTACCGGTGGTTATGTACTGTTTGTTTCCCGAAAAATCAGCAAATCCCAATGTTCTCCGGTCGAGTACGTTTACGAAACCGGCGGGTCCGCCCCGATGCTGGATGTAGGGTTGACCGGCAGCGCTTGCCGTACCCAGGTACAGTGAATCGCGCATTGCAATCCACTCACTGATGTTGTCGGTTAAATCTCTGGCCCATCCTGTATTGTCGTTCAAAACTTCATTTTGCGCACGTGAGCCCAGCTTTTCCTGCATGCGCTTTACTGCGTCCGAAAACACGACAGTCTCAATCGTCTTGTCTGAAGTCATGCAGAATCCTGAATTTGGTTTTGTAGAATGGCGCTGGGAACTTGATCGGTGGCCGCATAATCACTTGTAATCGTTCAAGAACCCAAATGCCAAGTGAGTGATTTTTCCTCGACGAAACGACACGGAACGTTTACGCAAACAGCATGAGCATAATCGGTTTCGCCCTACTCAGCCTTGTCGGCCTCCTTCTGATCGTCAGTGTGCTGATGCCCATCGCCGAGCGCTTGAACACACCGTACACGGTGCTGCTGGCAGCCGTCGGGCTTTTGATCGGTTCGATCATATTGGCCATGGGGGCTAATCCCGCAAGTGACTTTTTCGAGAGTTATGAGGGGGGGCTGGCCGACTTCTTCAGCTTGGACAGCGAAGCGATTCTGTTCGTTTTCCTGCCGATCCTGCTATTCGAGATTGCGATCGCCGTGAATGTCCGAAGACTGCTGGACGATCTCATCATCGTGCTGATCATGGCAATCGTGGCTGTTGTCGCTTCGACGTTTCTGATTGGTGCGGCGCTCTGGGGGATTTCGGCGGGCAGTGTGGTCATCTGTCTGTTGCTGGGAGCGGTTATCTCTACGACGGATCCGGGCGCGGTTGTCGCCATTTTCAAGGATCTGGGTGCACCGCGCCGGCTTCTTGTTATCGTCGAAGGCGAAAGCCTCTTTAACGATGCAGCCGCCATCGTTCTCTTTTCCCTGTGTCTCGCGGCACTGACGGGCGGTCAGGAGATGAATGTCTGGGACGGTTTCTGGGCGTTTATCTACGGGTTCTCGGTCGGTGGTGCCGCCGGTTTCGCCCTGGGATGGTTCTTCGGATTTCTGTTCCGTGTTCTCAGGGGCAATGTTCTGGCGGAAATCACCCTGACCGTAGCGTTGTCCTACCTCGCATTTGTAATGGGGGAGTTTATTCTTGGTGCCTCGGGCGTGGTCGCAGTAGTCATTGCGGGTCTTGTGACCGGCGGCCATGGCCGGACGTTGATGGCGGCGGACAGTTGGCCCAAAGTCACAATTGTTTGGGAGCAACTTGGATTTTGGGCCAATTCGTTGATTTTCCTATTGGCGTCAATGCTCGTGCCCAGAGTCCTGGTGGGGTTGCAGTGGCAAGACGTTGTAGCGATTTTTGTTGTCTACGCGGCAGCGTTTGCAGCCCGCGGCGCAATGCTGTTCGGCCTGTTGCCGCTGTTCAGCAGAATGAGACTAAGCCCGGCAATCACAGGGTCCCAGAAAGGACTGATCCTGTGGGGAGGGATCCGTGGCGCCGCAACACTCGCCCTCGCATTGGCCGTGACGGAGAATAATCTCATCCCGGCTGATGACAGGCAGCTCGTGGGCGCCGTTGCCAGTGGATTCGTTCTTGTCACTCTTCTTTTCAATGCAACCACCTTGCGTTGGATTACCGGAAAACTGTCTCTCGACAAGTTGTCCGATGCAGATGTCGACCTGAGAGGAAGAGTGGTTGCAGGGGTTTTGACCGAGGTGCAAAGCCACATCCGCACGGTTGCCCGAGAACACAATATGTCACCGGATATGCTTTCAGATGTTGAGGCGCACTACACTCAGCGAATTGAGTCAATCAAGACGGACGGACCGGATGGTCCCGTCGGCGACATGGAAGACCGTTTGAGTCTTGGTTTCACGATGTTGGGGAATTTGGAGGCCAGCATCTACGAACGCCGGTTTGAAGAAGGTGTGATGGGACGAACAGCGGTAAGAGGACTTCGTGCGATAGCGGAAAAGCTGGCTGACGCTGCCCGGACGAACAGCCAAACCGGGTATGAAGCTCGAATGGTTGCCGTACTGGGATTTGGCCATCGGTTCAAATTGGCTCTCTGGCTCAATCGGACATTCAACGCGGACAAACCTTTGGTCCGGCAGGTTGCCAACAGGTTTGAAGAACTGATCAATAGCCGGATTGCGATACAGGATCTGCTGGCATTCTCAAGAAGCCGATTGGGCGTACTTGTTGGGGACGATGTATCCAGCATCGCAATAGATGTGCTCAGCAGTCGCGCAAAAGAAGTTGGCAAATCGCTGGATGCGCTGGAACATCAGTATCCGGATTATTCGAAACAACTGCAATCCTCAATCCTCACCCGCGCTGGGATGCGTCTGGAAGAGCAAAGATACCGGAGGTTGCTCGACGACTCCGTTATTGGAATGGAACTGTTTGGTGCACTTGAAAAGGGCTTGAAACAGCAAAGATCCGATTTGCTCAATAATTCGAGACTTGATCTTGGGCTGCGAAGCGAAGACCTGGTTGCCGATGTGTCGCTTTTTCGTGAACTCTCGGATGCGCACCGCGCCGAAATCGCAAACCTGCTCACGACCCGGTTGGTCGTGCCCGGGGAAACAATTGTGCGTAAGGGAGAGGTGGGAATTGAAATGTACTTTCTGGCATCGGGAGCCGCCCAGGTTGTTCTTGCCAATCGGAGTGTGATGCTAGGCAGTGGAGATTTTTTCGGAGAGATGGCGCTCGTGCGCGAAAATCAGTTGCGCTCGGCTGATGTGGTTGCCCTTGGATTCTGCAGATTGCTGGTCCTGAGGAAACGGGATCTTGCGCCTCTGATGTCGATGCGTCCCGAAATAGAAAGTCACATCAGGAATGCCGCACAGGAACGATGGGAAGCGTTTGACAAGGACCACTAGTTCCTTCCACGCCTAGGCTAGTCAGGTGTCAGTACAATGCGCCCCACGACGCGATGTGCTCTCAGATCGTCAAGCGACGCGTTAGCCTGGTCGAGGCAACGTCTCTCGATTGGTATGGAACGGACTGCGCCTGTTGCCACCAGGTCAAGCATTTCCCTGGCTTCCTTGAGAGAACCCACAAAGGTTCCTGCAAATGACATCGGCTTAAGCGGGAACATTGCAATCGGCATCTCCAGCCGCCCGCCAATAAGACCGGAAATGACAACTGTTCCACCTTTTTTGAGAATACCTTGTGCAAACTGAAGGGAACTCTCCGTTCCGACAAAATCCACGACGGCAGACAAGCCACCGGTTTCCTTTAGAATTACCTTCCTCGCTTCGCGGTCAGTCGGGTCGTAAACGGCGGATGCCCCTGCATCCAGTCCTGCCTGTCGCTTGTCGGGATCGATATCTGCCGCCAGCGGGGCAACGCCGAACAAGGACTTTGCAAATTGAAGTCCCATCATGCCAACGCCACCCAATCCGATCAGCATGATGTTTGAACCGGCAAGATCGCTGGGTAACTTCTTCAAGGCACTGAAGGCGGTCAGTCCCGAACACATGTAAGCGCCAGCGAGAGCTGCATCCATGTTGTCATATTCAAGCAGGTATCGCGGGTGCGGGACAACCACATGCGAGGCAAACCCGCCATCCGCTGTAATACCCAGATGATGGGCAGTCCGGCAAAGATGTTCGTCACCGGTCTCACAGGTTGGGCACGAGCCGCAGCCTATCCAGGGGTACACGGCGCGCCGTGCTCCAAGGTCTACACCACGAGCCTCTGGACCAAGCGCTACGACTTCCCCTTCAATTTCGTGGCCGAGTGTAAAGGGAAGCGTCCGTCCCGCAGTGACGTCGAGTTTTTCATCTCCGCCAAGGTTGAAGTATCCATCCTGAAGGTGCAGGTCGCTGTGACAAACGCCGCAGTTCTTTATTGAGATGATAACCTGAGTTCCGGTGGGCTCAGGTGTCGTTGTTTGTGTCGCTTGGAGTGGTGCGCCGTAGGCGACCATCGATTGTCGTTCCATCTGCAAATCCATCAATGTGCTTGCCGAAGTTGGTAGAGTCAGTTGCCCAGGATACTGGCACGTCTGTCTGCACAGTTCTTTTCTTTTTCCCGGTTGTCGCAGACGAACACATGATCCAGCCGGCCGGTTATGGCATTTAGCAACTCTGAATCTTCCGTTGGCGGTCGCCGTGATAGATCGTCGGAGTGCCACGCGCTCTCCACGACATACAAAGCGTCCTTGCCTTTGACTGCCAGTTGGACCCGGAATTCACGCTTGCGAACAAACTTGTTCTTCTTACGAACCTCGGGTTTGGTCAGGCATTCAATGAACGCGAGGGAGGACTCATATCCGTGACGGTCTTCTACATCTCCGATGACCTTGGTCGACCGTGAGCACAAAGCCGCAAACCGCTCGATTGTGTGCCGGTTGTAGTCCAGGGGACCGCGTTTCAGGCGATCGTATATCTTTGTCGTGACCATGTAGTTCCAGCCTTCCACGGTCTCACCGTTCGGCACGTATTCCTGGATTTCCTTACGGTTGTCACGCACGTGGTATCCGATCTTCCAGCCCTCTGGCAGCGGCGTCACAATACGTTCCGGGGAAAGTTTGAGCTTCACCTTGTCTTGTTGCGCGTTGAGCGCCGTGGAGAAACCGGGAAGCAGCAAACACGCTACGATGACTGTGCAGAATTTGTCGAACATGAAGAGCGATTCCGGGAGCTTGGGCGAGTTTCCGACGTGACGAGTTCACGTCGAGCCAATTCAGTGTCGCTGATTCTCTACGGTGGTGGCAACTCCGGCTGTATCGCGGAGTATTGCAAAGTGCCGTGCCAGTCGGCAAAAACCATCCACATCAACATCTTCCGGCCTCTCCGTAGGCAGGAGGTCCGCGGCTTCAATGAGAGCCTCGGCACAGACCGGCAATGATCTGAGGCTGGAGCGCAGCATTTTTCGGCGCTGCCCGAAGGCCGTGGCCGTTATCCTTTCAAGATCTGCGACCTCACAGACTGGCCGGCTGACATTAGAGGGGACAAAATGCACGATGGATGATGTCACCTTGGGCGCAGGAAGGAAGGCCTTTGGATCGACGTCAAACTGGCGAGCGACCTTGCACCGCCACTGAGCCATGATGGACAGTCGTCCGTACGCTTTGGTTCCCGGATCCGCGGTCAATCGTACGGCCACTTCCTTTTGAAACATGAGCGTCATGGAAGAATACACCGGAGGCCAACCGCCCGTGAGCCATCCAATGAGAAGAGGGGTTGCAACATTGTATGGCAGATTCGCGACGATTTTTATCTCTCCGCTCAATCCAAGGCTGTCCAGTTCAACCTTCAAGGCGTCGTCTTCTATAACTGTCAGGCGATTGGGGTAGTTTTCGGAGATTGCCGCAAGTGCTGGAAGGCATCGCGGATCACGTTCAATACAGACAACTTTTGACGCGCCTTCCATGAATAAGGCCCGTGTAAGCCCGCCCGGACCAGGGCCGACTTCCAGAACGGTACAGTCCTCAAGTGGAGCGGCAGTCCTGGCGATTCGCCGTGTCAAATTGAAGTCCAGAAGAAAATTCTGCCCCAGCGACTTGCGTGCCGTGAGACCGCATGCCTCGATCACATCCCTTAGCGCAGGCAACCCGTCGCTAACCTCTGCGGTCAATTAGTGCCTCCTTGCGAAGATCCCGCAGGTAGCGTGTACCATGAAGCAGGAACTGTTCTTCGCGCAAAGCACTTTCCACATCCTTCTTGGTAATAGACGGCGGTTTGAAGTCCTTTCGAGAACAGTACGCGAGCAACTCGATGCCGGTTCTCGTCCGGTTTGGTGGCGTGATGCCGCCTCGGCCGATTTTGCTGAGTATTTTGACAAGTTGGGGAGGCAAGCCGCTCAAGGGTATATTCGGCAAGTCGCGTACACCAACACCGGGAATGTTTGCCGTGATGCGTTTTAGGCTACCGCATCCCTTGAACTTACTGATCATATTCTGGGCTTCCAGAAAACGAGAGCGAACGATTCCTGCCGGCGCGTTGTTCTCATATCTGAAGACGATCTGCTTCAGGTTTACCAGCCTTGTTGATTTGACGGGCTTTTTCGTCAACAAGGCGTGGCGCCGGTCTATCTCACGATCCGATACCTTGACCCGGTTGCCAAACCGACGCTGTATTATGGTGTTCCAGGAGAGTTGAGATTCCAGTTGATTGCGCAAGGAGGAAAGACGAATTCCCTGCCGTGCCAGCTTCTTTGTGAAACTTTCGACAGTATCATTGCCACTCTTCGCAATCTGGCCGATCAGACGTTCAATTTCTGCCTTTGGAACCGTAATTTTTTGACGCTTTGCCTCTGTTTTTTTCAAGATGTCGTCAATCAACTCGTCTATTGCCTTCTTTCGGCGTTTTGCCTTCGAGGCACCCTTTGTATTCTTGCCACCCAGGAGAGAATTGATTTTCATTCTCTGAACCACGGCAAATTGCGTAACCGGTTGATCATTGACCACGGCAATGACGCTGAGAGTAGACTGCGCCGATGTTGTCGTCGTCGCTGAGATGCAAAGGAACATCGAGAGTACAGCGATGCATGTGAAAACGAGAGAGCCTGACAGGGCTCGCGGCGTCTCTCGCTGGGGCATTCTTGAATTCATATTTGCAGACGTATTGTTTGGAATTTCGCTACGAACCATATCGATTTCCGGCAATTTCTTACTATGTGGCAGACGCTTATCTGATGCGAATGCCCTTGTGTCATGGGAGTCGTTAGCAGGTCTAATTTATACCACTGCTAAAGCCTGCACCACCGATGGTTTTGAGCTCAAACCGCAAAGACACTGAGCGATCTTGCTCGATATCTCTGTCTTCGACGAACGTCTCGCGATAATGCACGCGAACGCCGAAACACTCATTTTCATAACCGACGCCCACATAGTTGCTTATGCGCGAGTCTGTCTTGATATCATACCGGATACCGGCAAATCCCGTCCAGCGTTCAGAAAATGCTACAGAACCCTGCACCAGAATCTCTTCCGAATGCTCCGCACGTCCAAGAGCCGGCGCCTTGTCCAAGTCGGCGTATCTGGCATCCAACAACAAGGAGGCATACTTGACCTGTGCGCCTAGTTCATTGCGCTCTATGTCAAGAGAGTCTTCGTCAAGACGAATTCTTGATGTCAGGAGGAGGTGTTCGTTCAACTGAAAGAACAACGCCCCCACATAATCCGAGAAATCGGTTTCAAGTCCGCTGCCTGCCGCAAACCCATTGTTCCCTTCGATATGATAGGATTGGCCGATGGTGGCTTTCAGGAATCGGCCTGAGTTCATTCTGTAGGTGTAGTTCAGTCCGGCATTGGCCCGAATGCCACCTTCCCAGCGATCAAGGCCTGAAAACTTGTTGTGGCTGAACAGGTTTGTTTCGTCGAATTCAAACGACTGGGCGTCTTCATTCGGAATTTTAGCGGTATCGTATTCGTTGGGCCTCACGAGCAATTGAGCGACGGGCTCAATAACGTGGCGACCGGAGGCATTCAAATTGACGAAAGGCCATCGCACATCGACACCTACCGTCGGCAAGATTCTGGCCACTGTTTCAGCATCGCGAACTCCTGTAGGTCCGCCCGGATCCGCTACATTGTCCACGGCATAGATATCGCCACGGACATTGGCAAACGGTGTAACCACTGTTCCTGCATCGCTCACGAAAGTGCGTTCCCAATTGAATGCAGAGATTGCGCGCGTGGAGTCTGTTCCCGACGTGCGCGACAGGTGAAGAAAATTGGAATCTATTCTTACCTCGCCACCCAGAACAGGGTTCTGCAGGTAGTAGCTATGATCGATCACAGGCAACACGTACGGTGTTGTGCTTGATTTGTCGGTCGAAAGAAGACCTTTGAAATGATACGCCCGGGTATCGAAATAGTTCCGGTCGTGGGCGCCGCTCAAATAGACCTGCGATGTAAGGTCGGTTGTGGGACTGATCTTGTAGCGGCGAAGATATGTGTCATCGCTTGTTAATGTACCGTTCCAACCCCATCGCCAGTTCTCGGCAAGACGGAAATTGCCCTTTGTGGCAACACTTCCCCGCCACCGGCTCTTACCTGACCGTCCGGAGTCTCTGGTCAGTTCATAAACACCAGTGGGCTTGACCGAATAATTGCCGTTGGCCAGTCGGTGCCGCCACGCAAACTTCATTACCGGACCCTGCTTGGTCGTCAGCATAGGGCTTGCCGTCAGGTCGTAATTCGGCGCGAGGTTCCAGAAGTAGGGAACTTCAACACCAAACCCATAGACACTGGACAAACTGAACCCAGGAACGAGAAAACCGGACTTCCGTTTTACGGTCGGATCCGCATGAGAAAATTTGGGTACGTAGGCAACCGGCACGCCCAGCAGATTGAACTGGGCGTTTTCGTACTCAATGGTTCGTTCCTGTTTGTTGTGGGTAATCTTGTCGGCTTTGATTTCCCAAGTAACAGGTCGTGTCGGATCTTCCTTGCACTCTTCACAGGCCGTGTAGGTGACTTCAGAAAATCTCGTTATGCCACCCTGCAGGCGCTGAGCGCTTCTGGCCCTGATACGGGCATTGTTTACGAGCAGCACCGCCACTCTGTCGACAAAACCCTCCTTGAAGCGTTCACCCAATTCAAGGCGATGGGCTGTCAGTACGGCTCCATCCGGTTCCGTCAGTTTGACATTGCCGGTGGCGACAATCTTTTCCGTTTTCGGGTTGTAAGTGACCCGGTCTGCATTCAGCAGATAGTCGCCATACGTGATGACCACATCGCCGGTCGCAATAACGGTTGTTCCGGTACGGTCGTAGGAAAGATTCCGTGCATCCACATGCACAAGGGTTCCCGGACCAGGGTCCTTGAATTCTCCTACAGGCGCACTGAGGACGTGATCGAATCCCACAAGAATTGGCGCGACCACAAGTGCCGCTGCCAAGGATATCCCGTATCCGCATCGAACGTAGAATGCGCGATTCACAGAGTTCTCTCTCAAAAGGCGTCGGCGGTTCATTGTCCCCCCCCGAACCTTTACCAAAATTCCCACGGCGATATGTACTCTTTTTACGCAACTAACTTACTCGACCGCCGGAAGGGTCACAACGTCTCCAGGCAGCCATCTGATTCCCCTGAGCCAACTAAGCCCGAGTCTGTTCATTTTTCAAGGAAATTGAGGCCAATTTTCGAAAATATTGGTGCATTTTCCATAGCTTCGCGTGATTTGTGCCACACTGATACAAGATCCAATCTCCTCCCTCTGTCGCAAGCGTACACCGGTTCGCGGGGCAGTTCACTATACATTCCGTGCAATGGTTTATTGAACAAGCAAAGTTTACCAGTATGATGGCGCCATTCTGCTCGCCATCGACACTGGCATTGACGACTCCATCAGTGAACTCGAATAGATAATTTCACATCCCCGGTACCGCATGAACATAACGTATGCCGCCGGAAACGGGTTCCCGAATTGTCCCTTCTGAATACGAGATAAATAGAATGAACATATCCTTCTCCGGAACTGCACTGCCTAAGGCTGGCTGTATCGTAATACTGGTGGCGGCCGACGCCATCGAATCTCCGACTGTCATCGAAATGGACACCTTGGCGTCGGGACAGATACGCCGTGCCGCCAAGACTGCGGACTTTTCCGGGAAGCAGAATGCCTTTGTCGACATTCTGGCGCCGTCCGGGACGACGTTGGATCGCGTGGTTCTTGCCGGTATCGGTAATCCCAAGGAGCTTACGGCATGGGACGCGGAGCGACTCGGAGGAGCGATTGCTGGGAAATTGTCAGGGATGTCCTCCGCCAAAGCTCACATCGTGGCCGACGGTTTCGAGGACCTGGCACTATCAGCGGCGGAATTTGCCGCCAGGGTTGCCTCTGGGATGGTTTTGAGGACTTACACATTTGACAAATACAAATCTAAGAAAAAGAAAGAAGATTTGCCGAAGTTGAAGTCCGTGAGTGTCTACTGCCGTGAGCGGACGCAGGCCAAGAAGATATTCCAGGCGCTCGAGGCCGTTGCGGCAGGGGTGCATATTGCCCGGGATTTTGTCAATGAACCGGCTAACGAACTTTATCCCGTCGAGTTCGCCAGGCGGGCGAAAGCTCTGACCAAGCTTGGCGTGAAGGTCGACATTCTTGGGGAAAAAGAACTCAAGAAAGAGAAAATGTTGGCCCTTTTGGGCGTCGGACTAGGGTCGGTTCGGGAAAGTCGTGTCGTTGTCATGCGATGGGATGGAGGCAAAAAGAATGATGCCCCGCTAGCCTTTGTCGGCAAAGGCGTCACTTTCGATACCGGTGGAATTTCGCTGAAACCTGGAGCCGGCATGGGGGACATGAAAGGCGACATGGGCGGCGCGGCTTGCGTGGTTGGCCTTATGCACGCTCTGGCTGGCCGCAAGGCAAAGGTCAATGCGATTGGGGTCATTGGCCTTGTGGAAAACATGCCGGATGCGGCCGCTCAGCGTCCTGGAGACATAGTCAAATCAATGTCCGGACAAACCATCGAGATTTTGAATACCGATGCCGAAGGACGTTTGGTTCTGGCCGATGCGCTTTGGTACACAAAGGAGCGGTTCAAGCCAAAATTCATGATCGACCTGGCGACGCTCACAGGGGCAATTCTAACAGCTCTGGGCCAGGAACACGCCGGCTTGTTCTCCAACAACGACGCACTCGCCGACAACCTGGCGGACGCGGGACGTTTCACAGGCGAAAAAGTTTGGCGGATGCCCCTTTCTGAGGAGTACGACAAGATGATCGATACCCCGATTGCAGATATGAAGAATATTGGCGGTCGCTATGCCGGTTCGATCACAGCTGCCCAGTTTCTTCAACGGTTTGTCGACGACACCGATTGGGCACATCTTGACATTGCTGGCACAGCGATGAATTCACCCAAGAACACGATCAATCAAAGTTGGGGCTCTGGTTATGGCGTCAGGTTGTTGAACAGCCTGGTTGAACGACATTACGAAGCATAGCTTCGACGGCCCGGGGAGGGCGTGTTGACCGAAGTCCTGTTTTATCATTTGCAGCAGATGTCGCTTGAGCGGGTGTTGCCTGGTTTGCTCGAGAAGACGCTGGAACGCGGATGGCGGGCTGTCGTGCAGGCGGACACAAGGGAGCGCGTCGAAGTGCTAGACGCCTTGCTGTGGACATTTCGAGATGAGTCATTCCTCCCGCATGGAATGTCAGGAGACAAGCAGGAGAGCCGTCAGCCCATATTTTTAACAACCGATGTGGACAATCCTAACGGCGCCTCGGTTCGGTTTCTGGTAGACGGCGCGGCTATCAGCAACATTGCCGACTACCAACGGGTTGTGTTCATGTTCGACGGCAACGAAACTCAATCCGTCGAACACGCCCGTGACATTTGGCGGTCCGTGAAAACCGAAGGGCATGAAGTGTCTTACTGGCAGCAGGACGAAGCGGGCAGATGGGAGAATAAGGCCTGAAGCATTGTACATAGAAATAGGTACGACACTTCACTGTGTCTGCTCTGGCAATTGCGCCAGTGTAATCGGAGTAACAGTACTGGCGCAATTCTGCGGGCAAGCCTGCTAGATGTTGGAAAAATCTCCGTGTCGTCCGAGACCGTCCTTGAACCGCCCAGCACCGTCAATGCCATCCTTCGTCAGGGCCTCCCGGCCGTTGTTCCATTCTTGATGGAGTGCATCTCTGATGCTGAGACCGTGCTGCCGGATTGCCGATCGCCTATCCGCTCGAGCACAGACCTGTGGAAATCGGGCGATGTCTTGGGCCAGTTTTTCGGCTTTTTCGCGGGCGCCGCCGGTTTCGACGACGTACTCGCAGAGACCGATTTGCAGGCATTCATCCGCGGGAACCTTTCGACCCGTCAGGATTATTTCAAGGGCGCGGCCCTGACCAACGATCCTGGGCAAGCGCACAGTTCCCCCGTCAATCAATGGCACACCCCAACGTCGGCAGTAGACGCCAAAATAGGCATCTTGTTCCATCACCCGGAAGTCACACCACAGACCCAGTTCCATTCCACCCGCTACTGCGGGGCCCGCGATGGCAGCTATCACGGGTTTGTCGAGTTCAAGGCGACTAGGCCCCAACGGACCCCTGGGGATGGAGGCTCCGTTGTCTAGAGGCGCATCGGCATCAAAATCGAGTTCTGGCAGAGGGTTGTCGGGATCGATGGTGTTGACGAATTTCAGATCCCAGCCAGAGCAGAATGCGCCACCCTTGCCCCAGAACACAGCAACACTTGCCGAACGGTCTGCATCAAACTCCAGAAAGGCCGCCGTCAGGGCATCTGCACTATCGGGGTCCATCGCGTTCCTGGCTTCTGGGCGGTTGTGAATTATTGTCCATACGGCGCCATTTTTTTCAACATATACACTCATCTGTCGTCAGTTCCCTTCCTGGTGTTGCAACGCTGTTCAAGAGCATAGCGCGACACCCTGTTGGAAGAATAGGCAATAGTCCACAGTGCGAAATGAAGACGTGACAGAGTGGCTTGGACCGGTCAGTGTTTCGCCGTCGAAATCACCCGGACGGAGATACTGATGGCAATACAGATGTACGATCTTGTTGGTCGCGACGACGCCCGCTTCAGCCCTTACTGTTGGCGGATACGTATGGCGCTGGCCCACAAGGGGCTTGAATTTGATACAATTCCCAAGGGATTTGGAGAAATTCCCGACATGCTGGAAGGCGACTACAATTCAGTTCCGGTCATCAGTGACAATGGTAAGCTGGTCAAGGACAGTTGGGATATCGCCGAGTATCTCGACGAAACATACCCAGACAAACCGGCTCTTTTGGGCAACGACGAGGTGAAGGCGCTTTGCCGTTTCGTCCAGGCTTGGGCGAACACAACGGTGATTCCGGCGCTCTCGACATTGATCGTCAAGGACATCTACGAAAGTGCCCGTGAGGTTGACAAACCCTATTTCAGGGAAAGTCGTGAGAAGCGTTTCGGACGCACCCTTGAAGATGTGCAATCCGGTCGAGACGATCGTGTTGAAGGTGCTCGCAATGTGTTTACACCGATGAGGTTGACCCTTGCTGGCCAACCGTTCCTCGGTGGGACGCAACCCAATTACGCCGATTACATAGTCTTTGGAACATTGCAATGGCCGAGGATCGGCAGCCCCTACAAAATTCTCAAGGATGAAGACCCCATAAACGAATGGATGACCCGGTGCCTGGATCTTCACGGCGGTATCGCCAGGGCTGTTCCAGCGGCTGCTTAGGAAGGGTTTGTTGTAGGCTGCATCAGTTGACGGCAGATTTCGCCGCCTCGTAGGCATCTGAAGACTCGATCCAGAGAATTTCCTGCTCTTCCAGCGATTTCTTCAGTTCGCCATGTTGCTTGGCGAGCAGTGCGGCGGTTTCGGGATCGTTTTCATAAAGCGTCTCGTCGCCGAGTTTGTCGTCGAGTATGGCTATTTCGTTCTGCAGTTTCTTCATCGTGCTCTCCACCACGCCAATCTGCTTCTTGAGCGGTGAAAGACGGGCGCGTTCGTCGGCAGCTCTGCGTCTCTTTTCCTGCTTCGTCTCGACGGGTTGGTTAACAGGTGACCGCTGCGCACGCAGATCTGCCGAAGATTTGCGCCGCTCATCAAGCAGGAAACGGCGGTAGTCGTCCATGTCGCCTTCGAATGGGGTCACAGCCCCGCTGTCCACGAGCCACAGTCTGTCCGCACTGGTTTCAATCAGATGCCGGTCGTGGCTGATCAGGATCACGGCTCCCTCATAGTCGTTGATCGCATAGATCAGGGCCTGCCTGCTGTCGACGTCGAGATGGTTGGTCGGTTCGTCAAGGATGAGCAGGTGCGGCGAATGAAAGCTTGCAAGCGCGAACAGCAGCCTCGCCTTTTCTCCGCCCGACAAGTTTGCCGACTTGGTGGCAACTTTGTCGACACCAAATCCGAGACTTCCAAGTTTGGCGCGAACCTGTGCTTCAGAAGCCGTCGGCATGAGCTTCCGAATGTGGTCGTATGGAGATTCAGCCGGATTCAGTTCGTCGAGCTGGTGTTGCGCAAAGTATCCCACTGTCATCTTTTTGTGGACGTAGCGATGCCCGCTGCTCACATCAAGCCTGCCTGCCAGAAGTTTCGCGAACGTGCTCTTGCCATTGCCGTTTGCCCCCAGCAATCCGATCCGGTCATCCGGGTCGAGGCGCAATGATATGTTCTGCAAAACATCCTGCCCCGGTGCATAGCCAACAGCGGCGTCTTCAAATCTGATGAGGGGTGGGTTCATCATCTTTTCCGGAGAGGTGAACCGGAACGGCACCACGTGGTCGTCGACCATGGCCGCCACCGGTTCCATCTTGGATAAAGCCTTCAGGCGGCTTTGAGCCTGCCGTGCCTTGCTGGCCTTGTAACGAAACCGGTCCACATAGTCCTGCATGTGCCGTCTGGCATCATCCTGTTTCTTCTTGAGCTTGAGCTGCAGGGCCTGTTGTTCACGGCGTGTGCGTTCAAACCGGTCATAACCACCAGTATAAAAGGTGAGCTTGCAGCTCTCCAGATGAAGAATCCCATCGACCGCCTTGTTGAGCAGATCGCGGTCATGGCTCACGATGATGACCGTATAGGGGTAGTTTTTCAGGTAGGTCTCGAGCCAGATCGTGCCCTCGAGATCGAGATAGTTCGTAGGCTCGTCGAGAAGCAGAAAGTCAGGCTCGGTGAAGAGTACGGCTGCAAGCGCCACGCGCATTCGCCATCCACCGGAAAACTCGGAGCACGAGCGCTGCTGCTGAACCTCATCGAAGCCCAGGCCGGCCAGAATCGTTGCCGCACGGGCCGGTGCCGAATGAGCCCCGATGTCGCTCAACTCAATCTGGATTTCCGCAATCCTGTTCGGGTCCTGAGCTGTGTCGGCCTCCGCCAACAACGCCGCTCGCCGCTTGTCGGCAGCCAGAACCGTCTCGATCAGGCTCTGGTCGTCACCGGGAGCCTCCTGGGCAACAGTGCCAATTCTCGAGTTGCGCGACATGGAGATCGAGCCATCGTCGGCCGCAATTTCTCCCATCATCAGGCGCAGCAGTGTCGTCTTGCCGGTGCCGTTGCGGCCAACAAGGCCAACCTTGTGCCCGGTAGGAATTCCGGCCGTCGTATGGTCAAGCAGAAC
>JAJFHC010000288.1 GCA_021775835.1 Hyphomicrobiales bacterium
GCATTGAGAGTATTTCATCGTCTTCCGGTTTCGGCGACAGCGATGTGACGATCGAGTTCTCGTCATCCGTCGACATTGATATCGCGGCGACGGATGTCCAGAACGCCGTTGCGTCAATCATTGATGAGCTGCCCGAAGAAATTGAACTGCCGCGCGTGCGCAAAGCCGACTCGAACGGATCGGCAATGATGCGCATCTCCGTTTATGCCGAGGAGATGGATCCGGGTGATCTTGCGCGCCTTGTTGACGACGTAATCGTCCCGCGTTTGCAGGCGGTAGAAGGTGTAGCGCAAGCCGACGCCTATGGCGCGCGCAACAAGCTGATCCGCATTCGTGTGCACCCGGTCTCGCTTGCGGCGCGCGGATACACGGTCGATGACGTCGCGCGGATCGCATCGACCGCGGCGCAATCAACGCCCAGCGGGCGGATGCGAAACGATACGCAACAGATTCTCATTCGCGCCGAAGCGCCGGCGACGACGCCGGAAGATATCGCTGCGCTTCGGCTCGACAGCAACACCAGGCTTTCCGACGTCGCAATCGTTGAGTGGGGGTACCAGTCCGAAACAACGACAGCGCGGATTGACGGGGCACCCGGCGTCGGCATCGGCATCATCCGTCAGGCGCAGTCAAATACAATGGCGATCTCCGCCGGCGTTCGAAAAGCCGTCGCAGAACTGGACCAGTCGCTTCCGCAAGGGGTAAGTATAGATGTGGCGGTCGATGATTCGATCTTTATTGCCGCTGCGGTGACGGAAGTCTTCAAGAGCTTGCTGTTGGCGACGGCGATCGTGGTTTTTGTTATATTCTTGTTCCTGCGATCATTCCGGGCGACGCTCATCCCCGCCGTGACGATCCCCATCTCGCTTCTCGGGACTGTCGCGGCGATTTATCTTGCTGGCTTTTCGATCAATTTGATCACGCTGCTTGCGCTTGTCATGGCGTCGGGCCTTGTTGTTGACGACGCCGTCGTGGTTACAGAAAATATTCAGCGATGGCGCGCAAAAGGCGCAGGAAAACGCGCCGCCGCTGTTATCGGCACCCGCGAAATTGTCTTTGCCGTCATTGCGACGACGGCGACGCTTGCGGCCGTTTTTATACCAATTTCATTTTTACCGGGTCAGGCCGGCCGATTGTTTTCTGAGTTTGGTTTCGTACTCGCGTTTGCTGTTGTCGTTTCGTCCTTTGTTGCGCTGACGCTTTGCCCCGTGTTGACAGTGCGGCTTGGGCGGGAACACCGCGCTGAAATGGATTCAGTCTCCGATGATGATGTGCCGCGCGGGTTCTTGGTCTCGCTCTATCAACCATTTCTCCGTTTAGCGCTTCGTCTGCGCTTCATCGTCATGATTGCATCGCTCGTCTTTGCAGCGGGCGCGATCGGCGTGTTTAATGCGATCCCCCGTGAGCTAACACCGGAAGAAGATCGCGGCCGCGTTTTCTTGATGGTGTTTGCGCAAGAAGGCGCCAGCTTCGATTATCTCGACCGCAAGGTGTTGGAAATTGAACATCGGCTGCAAGGGCTCGTCGATGACGGCGTTGGGTCGTCGATGATTACGATCAATGGGATCGGCGGCGGAAATCGTTCATTTGCGATTTTACGCCTGCCGGACTGGTCCGAACGCGATTTCTCCCAGGCCGATGCAGAACGACAGGTGCGCCGGCTGGTCAGCGATATCCCCGGCGTTACTGCTATTGTGCGAAGCGGCAACTCGCTCGGCATTCGCGGCGCGGGGCAGGGATTGCGATTTGCCGTCGTGGGGGATGATTACGGCGTTGCCGCGAACGGCGCCGACGCCATCGCCGCCCGGCTTTCAAATTTGCCGGAATTCGCTGACGTACGCACTGACTTTCAGACGTCGCAGCCGCAGATCCGAATTGATATTGATCGAGAGGCGGCAGCCGATCTTGACATACCGGTAACCGCGATCACGCGAACGGTGCAGGTTTTGGCTGATGAGTTTCGCGCAGCGCAGGTTTTCGTTGGCGATGACATCATCAACATCATGCTTTCCGGCGCCGGGTCGCCAGTGAACGATCCGACGGATCTGGAAAACATTTTCATGCGCGCCGAAAACGGCGAGTTTGTGCCCTTGTCATCTCTTGCGAGCATCCAGGAGGTCGCCGTTGCCTCCAATCTCGCGCGGGAACAACGCCGCCGCGCCGTTCCTGTTTCGGCGGAACTCGCCGAAGGCGTGCCGTTAAGCGATGCTGTTGCCGCGATGCAGGCCGTTGCGGCGGAGACCCTTGAAGGAAACCTTTCAGTCACACTGCTCGGCGAAGCGAAGGTGCTGCAAGACTCCAATCGGGCGACGCTGATTGTCTTCGCGTTCGCCGGGCTCATTGTATTTCTTGTGCTTGCCGCGCAGTTTGAAAGCTTCGTCAGCGCCATGATCATCATGGTAACCGTACCGTTTGGGCTGGCGGCCGCGGTCTACGCCATCGCGCTAACCGGAGGCTCGATAAACTTTTACAGCCAGATCGGCCTCGTCCTTCTCATCGGGATCATGGCGAAAAACGGCATTCTGATCATTGAATTTGCAAACCAGCAAAGAGACGCCGGTAAGAGCGTTGAGGACGCGATTGAAATAGCCGCA
>JAJFHC010000289.1 GCA_021775835.1 Hyphomicrobiales bacterium
GTTGAACAAGATCGCGCCCAAGACATAGCCGATGCCGCCTTCCATCTGCGCCCGGATCACTTCGGGATTAACCGCCACACCACAATCAACCGCGCACCAGACTTTGTGGACGCGCGGTACGCCGTCCTCCATGGAAATCTCCGCCACTTGCGAAACATAGGAATTAAACGATTTGACCGATGCAACGCCGAGCGCGCGCCCTTCCGGCATGGCGCGACCCCAGCCGGCCATATCAGCGGCTTTGCGCAGCGTTCCGGCAAGGCGCGCATAATCGTCGGTCATCAGCGCCAGCCGGCCTTCGACCGCATCCTTGCCGCCCGCTTCCAGTAATTCGTCAATGAAACATTCAACAGCATAACCGGTATGCGTGTGGCCGACGGAGCGCCACCACAGGGTCGATACGGGGTTTTTGATGATGTGTGCACTGACGACCGAATTCGGCATGGCGTAGGGAATTTCGCTGGCGCCTTCGAGCATCGTTGCGTCAATGCCATTTTGCACCATGAACGATTCGAACGGCGTGCCGACGGCGAAGGACTGTCCCGCAACCGTTTGCTCCCAGGCAACGATATCGCCATTGGCGTCGAGGCCGCCGCGCAGGCGATGCGCTGTCACCGGTCGATAATAGCCGCCGCGAATATCATCTTCACGCGTCCACATGAGTTTGATCGGCGTGTCGCCGCCTGCGGTCATGAAAATTTCCGCCGCCTCCTGCGCCAGATGCGCCGTCGGTTGCGCGCGCCGTCCGAAACTGCCGCCAGCAAGCATGACGTTCAGTTTCACTTGCGCCATATCGAGACCGCAGACGCCAGCGATCACCTGATGATCGATGGTCGTGCCCTGACTGCCAATCCAGGCCTCAACGCCGCCATCGGCCGATCGTTCGATCACCGCATCGAGCGGCTCCATGGGCGCATGGGCGAGATAGGGGAAGAGATACTCCGCCTCAAGAACAGTTTCGGCGCCCGCAAGCGCGCCGTCGGCATCGCCCGCCTGATGCGCGACAGCGCCTCGCTCTTTCGCAGCCGCTTCACATTCGGCGAGGATCGCATCGGTGTGCCGCGTCTCGGCGGCGCTGTCGTTCCATTCAACACTGAGCGCTTTGCGGCCTTTAAGCGCCGCATAGGTATTTTTTGCGAGCACGGCGACGCCGGCGCTCACCTGAATAACGTCAACAACACCGGCGACGGCGCGCGCTGCAGCGTCATCAAAGGACGCGACGGTCGCGCCAAACTTTTTCGGATGAGCGACGACCGCAATCAGCATCCCGTCGCGGAAGATATCCAACGTGTACTCGGCCGCACCTGTCGATTTGTCCTTGGTATCGAGCTTCGGCAGATCTTCATTGCCGATATAAATGAACTGGTCAGGCGATTTCAGCGCCGGCTCATCGCTCAGCGTTTCGCCGGCGGCCGCCTCGGCAAAATCGCCAAACGATCCTTGATTGCCGGAGGCATGCGAGAGGACGCCTTTTTCAACGTTGATTTCGCTTGCCGGCACGCCCCAGGATTTTGCCGCCGCTGCAATGAGCAGCGCACGCGCCGCGGCGCCGGCCTTGCGCATAACATCGTAAGACGTCGCGATAGACGCCGAACCGCCGGTAATCTGCATGCCGAAATTCGGATCGCCATAAAGCGCCACGTTGGACGGGGCGTGTTCGGCGCGGATTTGCGCCCAGTCCGCGTCCATTTCCTCGGCGACGAGCGTCGCCAGCCCGGTTAGCGGGCCTTGTCCGAATTCGATATGTTTGCTCAGTACGGTGACGATATTGTCCGGTGATACGCGAATAAAGGCGTTCGGTGCAAACGCCGCATCAGCGGAACCTTGCGCGCGCGATTTCACTGGCAACGCGACCGCGACGACGAGGCCGGCGGCGCCGGCAAGAACATCACGCCGCGTGGCGGAAATCGCATTTGATGATGTGTTGGAAAGCGTCATGGTTCAGCCCTCCAGCTTTTCGCCGGCGGCTTTAACAGCCTTCCGGATACGGACATAAGTCACGCAACGACAGATGTTGCCGGCGAGCGCGTCGTCAATGTCTTCATCGGTCGGCTGCGTTGTCCGCTGCAGGAGCGCCGCCGCTGTCATGATTTGTCCGGACTGGCAGTAGCCGCATTGCGGCGTATCATACTCGGCCCAGGCCTCGCGCACGGCATCGGCTTCCGGCCCTTCAAGGCCTTCGATGGTCGTGACCTCGGCGCCCTCAAGCATCGACAGGGGCGTCACGCAGGCGCGGCGCGGCTGGCCGTTCACATGCACCGTACAGGCGCCGCACTGGGCGATACCGCAGCCGAATTTCGTACCGGTCAGGCGCAGATCATCGCGCAAAACCCACAAAAGCGGCGTCTCACCATCGGCGTCGACAGAGCGGCTCTCGCCATTGATTTTCAGGGTAACGGCCATGGTCTCGCGCCTCCTTCATTGCCTGCGGCGACACTGTTAAAATGCACCGATAGCCAATGCGATGTCTACCGCGCGACTGATTGTTATTTTATCCGAAGAGAAAGGCCAGCGACGACGCCGGCGCCGTCACGCCGCGTTTGCGGTGCGCGCGCGCTCGGCGCGGAAGGCGTTGACGCGATCGAGCTGGCTCTGAATATCGCCCGTCCGCACAGCGGAATTGTGCATTGTTCCCGCGATCGGCGCCGTGAAGCGCGCAACGGTTCCGGCGCCCGGTTCGGATTCGAAGCGCAATACGCCGCCATGCAGGCGCGCCAATTCAAAGGCCAGGGAAAGACCAAGCCCAGAGCCGCCCGCGCCGCGCACGCCGGTGCGATGCGTGTCGGAATAGCGCCCGCCGAGTTTGGCGAGCACGACCTTGTTCATGCCGACGCCGGTGTCGCGAACAACAAACTCAAGATTGCGGCCTTTGGTTTGAACCGACAGCGCCACTTCCCCCTGTTCGGTAAATTTCACGGCGTTGGAAAGAAGGTTGACGAGAATTTGCCGAACCGCGCGCGCATCGAGCATTGCATCAGGCAAATCGTCGCCAACCCGCATCGTGAAGGTAAGACCGG
>JAJFHC010000290.1 GCA_021775835.1 Hyphomicrobiales bacterium
CGTGCGGTCGACCCCGATGGATGCGCTCCGTCCTACCTGGCACCGTTGCGGATCGGGGTCGTGGTTTGCTGCGTGGTGGTTTTTGGCTTTGGCAGCTGGTCTGTGCTGGCGTCGATTTCAGGTGCCGTTGTTGCCCAGGGCAAGGTTTCCGTCGAAGGTCGGGCGCAGGCCATTCAGCACCTGGATGGCGGCGTGGTATCGGAAATCCTTGTGCGCGATGGTGACAGTGTCAAGAAGGGGAGCGTTCTGCTCAGACTGGACTCTGTTGGCCTCATGACGGAGTTGTCGATCGGTGAAAACCGTATCTACGAGGCGCTGGCGAGACGGGCCAGGCTCCAAGCCGAGCGTGACGGCAGGCTTTCGCCTGTCTGGCCCGAGGAACTGGACACTCTCGATCTGGATCGCCGCCGCCGGGCAGAATCAGCGCTTGTCCGGCAGGATGTCGTGACCCGGAGCAATACCGCCACAAAGACCGACCGCAAACGCCGACGTATCAAGATTGCTTCCGCTGATTCATCCACTTTCTCACAGTCTTTGGCAAACGCGTCCAACAGAGAATCAAAACGTGTATTCGAGGCTGAGGTCCGTCTCTTCCGTGCCCGGAAGGCAACACGCGCCGCCCAGGTTCAACGCCTGCGCAAGAGCATCGGGCAGGCGCGCGAGCAGGTCATCGGCCTTGAGGCCCAGCGCGAGTCGCGCCGGCTGCAGCAGAAGCTCATCAAACGCGAGTTGAGCGGTGCCAGGAAGCTGCACAAGGAGGGCCTGTCTCCCTTGACACGGTTGCTGGCACTTGAACGCCAGGTCTCCGAAATCGACGGTGCGGTCGCTGCTCTGACGGCGGAGATTGCTTCCATTGGCCAGAAGGTTGGCGAACTGGAAGTTGAAATTCTCAAGGTCGAAAAAGACTGGCAGGAAATGGTCCTTGTGGACCTGCGTACAGCGAACCTAGAATACCGTGAGTATTCCGAGCGCAGGGCATCCCTCCTCGACAAATTGCAACGGGTCGATCTGCGCGCTCCGGTCAGCGGCGTCGTCAACAACCTTGCGGCAAACACTGTCGGCGGGGTTGTTCGTGCCGCCGACACGGTTCTGGAAATCGTGCCGACCGGTGGAGCGCTCGTGGTCGAAGGGTTCGTGACGCCTGGACAGATTGACCGTCTTTACGAAGGCCAGACCGCAAATGTACGCTTGTCAGCCTTTAACGCCAACACCACGCCGGTGTTGACTGGATCACTGTTTCACGTTTCTGCCGACCTGATCGAAGATACAGAAACCCGGACGGAGAATTATCTCATAAGAGTCCGCATTCCCGAATCCGAAATCGCTTTGCTTCAAGGCAAGCGTCTGGTTCCCGGCATGCCGGCAGAGGTTTTCGTGGAAACCGGGCGGCGCTCACCGTTGAGCTTTCTGTTGAAACCCCTGACGGACCAGATTGCCCGCGGAACCAATGAGCGGTAGATTTCCTAGCTGTGCCATCTCAGCGACATACACGATAGGCCGGCATCGATCATACCGATCTGTGATGTTTCGAGTGGCACCACCTTGTATCCTTCCGACACAAGCATTGAGATTATCCCGGGAAAGTCCTTGCCGACGAAAACCGTGTCGTTGACACGCAACGCGTTTGCGCCGGCCTCTTCGCCGCTCGGGGTGATGATTTGCTTGAAGTTTTCGAAGACGCCCGATGCAGCGAGCCGCGCCGTTGTGAGAACCGTCTCGTCGTCAACCAGCGAGCAGTCGGTCTTGAAATGCAGCACATTGGCCGGTGTGTTGAAAACCACGCCCTTGCGCCCGAACTGGGCGAGACAATCAATCAGGGCATTGGCGCCGACTTGAGACGTGCGGGCGGAAAGGCCGATGATGATATTGTCACGCGTATAGAGCACATCGCCGCCGTCCACATAGCCGTCAGCCAATTCGAGGACCGTATCGAACCGTTCCCGCAATACCGGTGCAATGGCCGCCGTTTCACCTTCACGGCTGTCAATTCCGGGCCGAAGGAGAATAGCGCCTTCATGAAAGACCAGGGCCGGATCCTCGACAAAGATGGAATCGGGAAACTCCTCAAGTGGTTCCAGAACCTGGACGGCAGCGCCGGCCGTTTCAAGGGCTGCGACATAGGCATCGTGCTCTCCCGTGACCCCGGCGTAGGTGGGATTGCCCCGGTTGACGGCGCGCAACCCACCGGTCACAGATTGAGACGGCTTGCGCACGATGGCGGAATCGAACTCATAGACTTTGTGGTTGTTGGTCATGGGAATTGCTCAGTTAAAATTGATGTTTAGGAAGGAGGGTATCGTCGGCTGGCCTCGTCATAAATCATTGACCGCGCCAGTCAACACAGTCTCCTTGGCATTTGCCTTGATGGAGTGATCGGACGTGTTCCAACGTGACGTGAGATGAACGCCGGCCAACATGCAGCGGACCGAGCCACCGGCCATTTCAATCGTCGGCACTTCTAGTGGTACGACGACATTGCTCTTTTCGATCGCGGCGATCTGGTCGGCATCAAGGGCGTCAAGCGCGCGTTTTGAGATAGCCAGGACACGTGACTCAGCGCCCTGCAGTTCGATGGCATTGCCCGCAAAATTGGCGATTTGCTGATTGTCGAGAGCGATGACTTCGCGTCCGGAGTTTTCAAAACGCTCCTGGATTTCCGTGCGTCTCGGACTATCAGCGATCATGTCCATGCCAATCAACGCAAAGTTTGTAGCGATGCACATAAGCACATTGGTGTGGTAGATCGGGACCCCGTTGGCATCGTGGGCCTCGAACACCATCGGCTCATAGTTGAAGTGCGTGCAGAAACGCTCGAGGGCAACCGGGTCGGTCCGGTTCGACTTGACCGCATAGGCCACCCGATCGATGTGATCGAGCACGATGGCGCCGGTCCCTTCCAGGAACAGACCGTCGGCCTCCAGCCCGGAATAATCGATGATGTCCTGGACGCGATAGTCGCTCTTGAGCATCTCGATGATATCGGCGCGCCGCTCCATGCGCCGGCTTGCCGCGAACATCGGATACATCGCGATATGACCGCCGGGATGGGTGGAGAACCAGTTGTTGGGAAACACCGAGTCCGGTGTTTCCCTGCTCTCGTCTTCAAAGAGATGCGTGCGTACACCGTGTGAATGCAGGACTTCCGCCGCCCGGCTGACCTCACTGAAAGCAGCTTCGGCCAGTATTCCGGGGTCGGCATCTTCCGCACGGCACTGGAAGGCATTGTCGGCCGCAGTTTCCGGGTTCGGCGCAAAATGATGCGGTCGGATCATGACCACGGCGGACGGTGCCTGGACGCTGCGGCGTTCCATGTGTTCAGACTCCCCTTAGGCGGCTGCAGCGCGCATGACCATACCGAACAGGTCACGCGGATCGTCCGGGTCGGCGAGCATGTCAAGGTTCTGGTATTGACCGGTGCTTTCCAACTGGTCGCGGACAAAGCGCAGTGCTGAAAAATCTTCGACCGCGAATCCGACGCTGTCGAACAGGGTGATCTGGCCTTCGCTGGTCCGTCCCGGTGTTTCGCCGCGCATGACCTGCCACATTTCGGTTACCGCGTGGTTGTCGGGCATCTGCTGAATTTCGCCTTCGATCCGGGTTTGCGGTGTGTACTCGACGAAGATGTCGGAGCGCAGCAGAATATCCTTGTGCAGTTCGGTCTTGCCGGGACAGTCGCCGCCGACCGCATTGATGTGGACACCGGGACCCACCATGTTGTCGGTGAGAATGGTGGCACATTGTTTGTCGGCCGTGCAGGTCGTGATGATGTCGGCGCCTTCTACCGCATCCTGGGAGGTCGAGCAGCGTACGACCTCGAAGCCCTTGCCCACAAGGTTTCGGGCAAGCTTGTCGGTGGCCGCCGGATCGACATCGTACAAACGCAGTTTGTCGATACCGAGGATTGCCTTGAAGCCCAGGGCCTGGAACTCCGATTGTGCGCCATTGCCGATAAGCGCCATGCATTTGCTGTTCCGGGGCGCCAGGTATTTTGCGACCAGGGCAGATGTGGCGGCGGTGCGAAGCGCCGTCAGGATCGTCATCTCGGACATCAGGACCGGATAGCCGCAGGCGACATCGGACAACACACCGAAGGCTGTGACCGTCTGCAGGCCCTGGTTCATGTTCTTGGGGTGTCCGTTGACGTACTTAAAGCCATAGACTTCGCCGTCGCTGGTCGGCATCAATTCGATCACGCCCTGGGTCGAGTGGGAAGCCACCCGCGGTGTCTTGTCAAATAGTTCCCAGCGCTTGAAGTCATCTTCCAGATATTCTGCAAGGCCGGCAATGAACGATTCAACGCCGATGCTCAGAACGATTTTCATCATGTGATCGACACTGACGAACGGAACGATATTCAGGTCTTTGGAAGGTGCATTTGTCATCGAATTATCGGTGCCTTTCATAGAGAAGGGTGACATTCAGAAGACGCTTCTCTTGCAGGCCTGTACCGGCGTCGATTCTGGTGTTACTTAAGATAGTGCAGGGGAATGTCAGAAGAAATGTCAGGAGTTTACAAAAATTGTATGCCAAATTGAAAAAATCACATATTTTATTGTAAAAATCGTCAATTGAGGCGTTGTTGCCAGTACAAATAACGGAAACCAGTCTTTTGAAGACGTCGCCTGCCAAGCATATTTACGACGACCTTGACCGTGAATTGATATCGCTGCTGCGCAAGGATGGCCGGGCGCCGCTGTCCAAGCTTGCAACGATTTTGGACGTATCCCGCGGTACAGTGCAAAACCGGCTTGACCGTCTGCTGGAAAACGGGGCGTTGCTCGGGTTCACGATCCGGGCGCGTGAGGATAGCGACCCGGGAACCATCCGGGCGGTGATGATGATCGAGGTCGAGGGCAAATCCACATCCCAGGTGATCAGACGCCTGCGCGGCATGCCGGAACTTCAGAAGATGCACACAACAAACGGTTCCTGGGATCTGGTGGCTGAAATTCTTGCCTCCGACCTCAATGAATTTGACCGGGTCCTGCGCGAAGTCCGCATGATCGAGGGTGTCCTGAACAGCGAGACCAGCATCCTGTTGAGTTCAGTCTAACCTTTGTTGTTCGTGCGGGCCCCCATGCCACCCAGATACTTGCCGTGGAACCGGAGATAACCTCTTTCTGTCTCGCGAAGGTGCGCACGAGTCAGTTCGTGGAACGCCGGCAAGCGGTGAAAGGGGACCGTGGGATATGCGTGGTGCTCTGCGTGGAAGGGCATGTTCCAGGCGAAGGTCCGGACAATGCGGTTGGTGAAAGTGGTGCGGGTGTTCTCGAACATGTCTGCCACATGCGGGCATCTGCCGTGTTCAGCCAGAAGATAGAGGCGCAGAAAGGGCTGTCCCAGAACTGCCGGTATAGTCCAGAGGTAAAGCAACTCGGAGGTTCCTATCCAGATCGACAGAGCGGCGATTGACGCATAGAGCGCGATCATCACACGGGATTCCCGACAGACCGAACGACGTCTTGACTTTGGAACGAACTCATCGTCGCATCGCCCCAGTGCATTGCGCAGCAGGGTTTTTATCTGGCTCCACCACACCGGTATGCCGGAGATATGCAGCAGATAGTGCAGAGCAGTTTCGGGCTTGGGTGCCGCCAGCTCCGGATCGCGGTCCGGCACGTGGGTATGCCGGTGGTGCGCAAAGTGAAAGTAGCGAAACCACACCGGCGGCAGCAGGATCACAAATCCGCAGACCCCGGCCACGGCCTTGTTGAGCCAGGCCGACCGGAACGCGGTTGCGTGGCTGGTTTCGTGCAGCAGCGTGAACAGAAAGATGATCATTGCGCCGTGGGCCACCATCACAATTGGCCAGAAAGGTACCCGTTCCACGATCAGCCACCCCGTGATCGCGATGGCACTTGAGTGAAGCGCCAGATAGATCAGACCCTGCAGATCGGAGGTGCGCGTGAGCGCGCTTCGCTGTTCGACCGACAACATGCGGATTAAACCAATATGATCGAGGCGGGCTTCCTGCATGAAAGGCGTGTCCGGGATTGTTTCTGCTCCCGCCCGATGGCAGAGCCGTGATCAAACGGACGGGAACCTCAAAATCAACAGCGCCAGCTTAACCGGTAGCCGCGACATATGGAAAGTCCATGAACTGAAGCGACACTGAAAGTTTCACGCCGTTACAGCCACACAAACGAACAGAGGCTTGACAATTGAAATATTAAGTGCATATACATCTATTATGAAAACGAACCACGCGACTCGAGACTTCCCCGACCTCAAAATGTGCACCTGCGCAAACCTGCGTCGGGCGACCCGATTGGTCACGCAGGCTTACGATGCAGCATTGAAACCGGCTGGAGTTCGGGCAACGCAGTTCACCATATTGTCCGTCCTCGCAGGGCGCGGCCAGATTCGCCAAAGCGAATTGGCTGGTCTTCTCGGGATGGACGGCACGACCTTGACCCGGAACCTGAAGCCATTGCTCGGCAAGGACTGGATCCGGATCGATCGGGATGAAGACCAACGTGTGAGATTGATATCGATCACCGCGCCCGGCCAACGCGTTCTGGATGAAGCCGTACCCCTGTGGCGGGACGTGCAGTCACGCTTCGTCAACGGACTTGGAGACGAACAGTGGTCCGGGTTGCTGACAGCGCTTGCAACGACACTTGACGTTGCGACGCAGGAGTGATGTTCACACGCTTTTTTGAGAAAAAAGATGTAACTACACTTAAATGGAGTTTCACGAAAATGAACAAGCATATTCAATCGTCATCATATCATGTAACGGCTCAGGATTGGTTCGCACGGGGAAGCCGGATTCCATACGATCCCGTCGCGCGAAATTTTCTCACTCCGGGAGACGCAATCGATTCTTCCGATGCCGTTCAAGTGTTTCACAGGGTTGAGGATCAAGCAAACATTGACGCCGAGGCCGTCTGGACATCGTTTCTGCCGGGCTGGCCGGATGGTTCTTTCGGATGGGCGAAGGTCAACCGGGAACTGGCCGGTGTTGATATCGGGCCAAGGCTCTTCGTTGAATATGTAGGCAACGGCGACTCCGATAAACCCGACGATTACCCTTACGGAACGGTCGAACGCGCGGATCTTGTCGAGGCATTCTGGAAGCGGGAGGGGATAGCATCGACCTTCATTGTGGGTTTTGACTATTCGTCGCTTGTTGCCTTGGAACTCCTTAGCCGTCAATTGGACCGGCGCGAACAGGGGCTTTCGCAGATCACCAAGATCGAAGGCGTACTCCTGATCAACGGAGGTCTTTTCGCGGACGCCCACAGCCATCCCTGGTTCACCACACCGGTCCTGAAATCACCGATCGGCGGCCTGGTGACCTCGATGGCGCAACGCTCGAAGGTCGCGTTTCGCGAATTGATGAAACCGCTGTGGTCGAAAGACTTCAATGTCTCGAACGAGGAGTTGACCGAACTCCGGTCAGCCATTGGTCGACGCAACGGGGTTTACGCGTTGAGCAAATCGGCCGGTTTTGTAGATCATCATCAGCAAAACGTGGAGCGTCTTGACCTGGGGCGCATATTTCATGCAACCCACGAGACAGTGTCCTTCCATATTGTCGGCAGCGAAGAAGATCCCTTCGAGGGCCACCAGGCCATAGCAGCCCGGGAGCGCCTGGGCGCCTTTGGCCTCGACGTGCGTATTTTGCCTGGTGGTCATCTCGCGACCTCTGAACACCCGGACCTTTTGGCCCGGGTCATTCAGGAAGTAGTCCCAGAAACCCGGTCACATCACTGGCAGGGGATGCCGGCAGTCGGTGCCCAGGGAGACCAACTCGCCGGGGACATCTAACCCAGCGTGCCCGATTCTCGAGTACCCCAAAACCATCCGACATTTTGGAGTTGATCAAATGCACCATCTAGAGACCCAAACAATGAATCGAGGCCTCGACCGGCCGTCCCTCGCAATATTAGGGGGCGCCGACGCCGCCGTGTGGGGCCGGGCCGCCATCGTTGCGATTGTACTGGGAAGCATTCTGACACTTGCCAACCAGCAGACAGCCATTTTTGGCGATGGCCACATAGATCTTCTTCAGCTGACATTGGTGTACGTCACACCGTTTGTCGTCGTCACAATATCGCAGACCCTCGGCATCCGGCGCGCCACAATCGATGCAGGTCACGCTCAGTCGGTATTGATTGCTCCGCATCGCGGGTCATTCTTCGAGACTGCGATATCCCATGGAATTCCGGCCAGATCGTTCTTCGTGGGCATCGCAGTTGGGAGCCTCAGTGCTGCAATCGGTGCATCTGCTACGCTGGATGGAGGTGGTTCCCTGCAAGAACTGCAGATTACGCCCATCCTGCAGGCGTTCATTCTCCCCATGATCTTCAGTCTGATTTCCCAGGCAATTTCGTACCGTCGCACGACCCGATCCTTCGACCGACGGTTTCATGCAGCACCACAGCCTCGGTCCGTTTAAGAAATAATATGCATATACATATTTATATCAACTGTGAAAGGAATTCCCCCTATGACGACATTTGAAAGCACGAAACACAGCGCCTCAGGATGGCAACGGCTGTTGATTGGCTTGCGAAAGTTTGACGAGATCCTGAATCAGGATCCAACTGAACAGGAGATGGAGCGCCTGCAAGCGAAAGTCAGTCGGATGGAAGGCAAGCTTCGCGACCTGGAAACAGGCAGCTGACGTCACCGGGAATCCCGCCATTGCGGCAAGATCTCTGTTTCTTCCGGTCTCGTGAAGAGGTCAGTGAGATAATCACACCGCAATGGGCAAAGGGTTTTGAATATCATGGTTCCCATTCGCGGGTATTTGTGATTCAAGTCCCGTTTGGAGAGCTTCACATACGGAGCCGAAGCAGCAGAATCGATGCAATGGTATCCATGATGTACAATCGTTCTCTATTGGTTCGTTGATCGAAGGCGCAACACGCTGGAACACAAGCCGCACAGATTCTCCGTCGCCCCGATGATGGACTGGACCGACCGTTACGACCGCTTCTTCCTGCGGCTGATTTCCCGGCATACGCTGCTCTATACGGAAATGGTTACGGCGAAGGCGGTACTTCACGGCAATCGCGACCATCTCCTGCAGTTTGACGGTGAAGAACATCCCATCGCGGTGCAACTCGGGGGCAGCGAGCCGGAAGAACTGGCGCAGGCTGCAGTGATCGCCGAGACCTATGGCTATGACGAAATCAACCTGAATGTCGGCTGCCCCAGCGACCGGGTTCAGTCCGGCCGCTTTGGCGCCTGCCTCATGGCCGAGCCGGAACTGGTCGCCCGCTGCATTGCGGCCATGCAGGGTGCTGTATCGGTTCCGGTGACCGTCAAGTGCCGCATCGGGATCGACGATCAGGACAGCCGGGCCGCCCTTACGGAGTTTGTCGACACGGTTGCCGCGACCGGTTGCCGGCGGTTCATCGTGCATGCGCGCAAAGCCTGGCTTGAGGGTCTGTCGCCCAAGGAGAACCGGGAAATCCCGCCACTGGACTACGATCGGGTCTATGCACTGAAGTCCGAACGTCCCGATCTTGACGTCGTGATCAATGGCGGTATCCAGCTACTGGATGAGGCAGACGAACATCTGACCAGGGTTGACGGTGTCATGCTGGGACGTGCGGCGTACCAGAACCCCTATATTCTGGCCGGTGTCGATCATCGCTATTTTGGAGACGACAGGGCACGGCTGACTCGCCACGACATTGTCGAGGCGCTGCTGCCTTACATTGAGAGACGGATAAAAGAGGGCACACCGCTCAACCGGATCACGCGGCATATTCTGGGGCTGTTCCAGGGGCAACCGGGAGCCCGGGCATGGCGGCGCTTTCTCAGCGAAAATGCGCATCGCAAAGGTGCCGGAATCGACGTCGTGAGACAGGCCGCCGAAGCCGTCAATCCGAAGCAGGACGTGCTCGTCGAAGCTTAGACCGCCATGGCAACAGCAGGGTGGTAGCAGGCAGGCGCAAACAGGCAATCCGGCCTTAACCAATTCGTCATGCCTATGGGTAAGGATAGGGGATCAGGTGCTCAGACGAACTGAACTCGGGGGCTGAGTTGTATCAGTCCGTCTGAGACACCTTGGGTTGCAGTCGGTCAGTTGGGTTGAACACGGGGGCACTGTGGATCAACCTGACTGTTCCGTCTGCGGAGAGAGCGGTTATCTGCCGGGAATGAACCCGCCGCGACAATTCTCTTTGTTTTGAATCGGAAGCGATTTCCAGACGAATGCTGCGTGCCGGTGTCGGCTGCGCATTCGGGTGTGGGCCAGAACATGGACCATGGCTTACTCCTACTCGTATGCCGGTGGAAACAAACCGGCCTGGATCGCCCGCGACAAGAGATTGTCACGGTTTGATTTCGGGTTCGCTTCTGTTCTGGAAACCTTTAACGCGCACTCCTGTCGCGTTGAGGAGGGATGTTATGCCCAACTTCCCAACAAACCGTTAATCGGCAAAAATACTTCTCGCAAATTTGAACTCTGGATTTTCCTGTTGTGCCATTCTCGCGTCTTCGGGACTTCCCTTTGAGACAGGAGAACTGCGCCATGGAAGACCATCCGCTGAAGGTTATCCATCCCCATGACATCGGCAACGACGAACAGGTCGATCGTTACAATGCGTTGATGGATGTCATCCGCAACCGGGTGACCACGCGGGCGTTTGCTCCGGGCTTTGAGGTGCCTCTGGAACATCACACCATGATTCTCGATGCCGCCCGGCACGCCCCTTCCGGTGCAAATGCCCAGCCCTGGCACTTCATTGTTGTTTCCGAACAGGAAAAGAAACAGGCGATTGCCGACTATTTCGTCGCCGAGCAGCGCCGCCGTGCCAAGCTGAAGATGAAGTTTCCAACGCCCAATTATGCCGGTCTCGCCGACGCTCCGGGAATGATCGTGGTGGCCTCAGACTTTCGCTGGGTTAGGGCTTTTCCTGTTCTGAAGGACGATGAGTCCGATCTGAACCGGATGTATCGCGAAAATGCCGAGCGTATCCTGTTGCAAAGTGTGGCGGCGGCGACCATGTCGGCCCACCTTGCGGCCGCTGCCCTGGGCTACAATGTCTGGTGGGTGACAGCCATCGGTCAGGAAGCCGCGCAACAGCAGATGAAACCGCTGCTGGGCATTCCCGATCCCCTGTCGGTTCTCGACATCATGTGTTTTGGACCACCCCTGAAGCCACCTTACAAGCGCTACAAGAAGTCACTGGACGACATCGTGAATTGGGATAGTTTCGAGGATCGCCACGCCATCAGCGACGCCGACATCGACGACTGGATCAAGACCCAGCGCCACAAGGTGATGTACAAGGACGCGGCCAACATCGATTGAGGTGGGGACTATCGGCGCCGCTGGAGGTCAATGCATTCCATGATGTGGAATGACGTCTCACAGTATGGCTCGAAACCTCATAGAAACAGCAGTCTCAGCAACGCATCAGGAGACTGTTATGACTGCCCCGTATAACATTCTTATCCTCGGCGCATCTTATGGCTCCCTGCTGGCCACAAAGATGGTTCTCGCCGGACACCACGTTACCCTCATTTGTCTGCCGGCCGAGGCGGAACTGATAAACAGCGAAGGCGCAATTGTCAGAATGCCGGTTCGCGGCCGCGAAGGCCTGGTCGAAATCCAGTCAAGGGATGCGCCCGGAACTCTGAAAGCGGCGTCGCCGGAAGGCGTCGATCCATCCGATTATGATCTGATCGGGTTGGCCATGCAGGAACCGCAGTATCGCTCGCCCGGTGTCCGTGAACTGCTCGACGCCGTGGCCCGCTCCAAGGTGCCCTGCATGTCGATCATGAACATGCCGCCGTTGCCCTATCTCGCGCGCATACCCGGTCTGGACACGGGTCTGCTTGAGCATTGTTATGCAGATTCGTCGGTTTGGGAGAACTTCGATCCTGATCTCATGACGCTGGCCAGCCCGGATCCTCAGGCTTTCCGGCCACCGGAAGAGCCCGTCAATGTTCTCCAGGTTGCCCTGCCGACCAACTTCAAGGTCGCCCGCTTTGCGTCTGACGAACATACCAGGATACTGCGCGACCTTGAGAGCGGCATCAATGCCATCCGGTTCGACACCGGCGATGGCCTTGTGGAATTGCCCGTCAAGCTTCGGGTCCATGAGTCGATTTTCGTACCCCTGGCGAAATGGAGCATGTTGTTGACGGGAAACTACCGGTGCATCGGCGAGCACGAAATGCGCCCGATCCGCGACGCCGTCCATACCGATATCGAGCTGTCCCGTTCGGTGTACGCCTGGGTCGGACAGGTTTGTGAAAAACTTGGCGCGGCGCCAGGCGACCTTGTGCCGTTCGAAAAATATGCAGCCGCCGCCCAGGGTCTTGCCAAACCGTCATCGGCAGCAAGGGCACTTGCCGCAGGCGCACCGAACATCGAGCGTCTCGATGCGGTTGTGCAAGCCATTGCCGGATCCTTCGACATGCGCAATGAAGAAGTCGACCGGACGTGCGCCCTGGTTGAAACCTGGCTGGCAAAGAACAGGGCGAGTTAGTAGTCGAGTTTGCGAAATGCTGGGCTGTGCGGGGGTGGATTAAGTAAAATTTTAGAAGATTTTGGCACAATGAATGAACGTCAGGTTTAGCGTACCCAGGAAAGGGATCCGGCATGTCTTTCAATCATTCAGTATCGGACACAGACTATCCGAGCGTACCAAGTCACCCGCTTGACGGCCCGTTTCCAACCGATTGATCTGTTGGGGTTTTTTACCCGCCGCCGCGATTGGTTGTCGTTGGGCTTGAGTCATCCAACGGTTGGCGTACAGCTGCGACACGGCGCGGACGGCACCGAATTACCAGAAATTGGTCCCGACCGATAACGTGCCCGTTGGCGCGTTTTAGTGCTTGCCGTCTCTTCAGCACGTTGAACAATTGGGTCGACCTTAAAGCCGGTTAAGACGGTTTTAACCATTCAGCCGCCCTAATATACATTGGCTGAAAACGACACGGGGAAGGGACGCCCGCAATGTCACAAGCATTACCAAATATTCTCACAGAGGGAACACCGCCTGAGTCCGAAGAGCTGGTCGGACAACTATACAGGTGTGCACCGGCGGATGCCGTAAGGACTGCAAAGTCACTTCCCTTGCCGCAACGCGCCAGGCTTGCCGTATTCTGTTACGGTCGACGGCACCTGCATGAGCTTGGGCTGATGATTGCCTCCACCTGCGACCGCGCCTCGTTGATGAAGGCGGGCGGCAATGCCGGCGGCATCATATTTGATCAGTCGCGCGACCCGGAAAAGACGCTTTCCAAGGAGCGCTTTTCGCACGAATCGAGATCCCGGCCGATAACGCTTGTAAAGGTCTGAGGTCTTTCTGGTCACTCGGCACCAGTCGTAGTTCAGATCTTTTGATTGTATTCGCCGACGTCTGCGTATTCGGACAGATGCATGTCGATGTTCTTGAAGATGGCCTTCATGTTGTCTTCAGACGTCGGGCTTTCAACAACGATCACCAGTTCCGGCTTGTTGGATGAAGCCCTCACGAGACCCCAGGTGCCGTCGGCCAGAACCACGCGCACACCATTGACTGTCACCAGTTCCCGAATGTTCTGACCCGCAATCTGTTCGCCGCGGCCGGCCAGGCTTTGGTAGTGCCGGATAACCTTGTCGACGACGTCGTATTTGGTCTCGTCGGCACAATGGGGCGACATCGTGGGAGACCCCCAGGTTTGCGGCAGCGCCCGGCGCAGGTCCGCCATGGACTTGTCCCGGTTGCGGTCGAGCATATCCAGGATGGCAATGGCCGAGACCAGACCGTCGTCGTAACCACGCCCGATCGGAGGGTTGAAGAAATAGTGGCCGCTCTTCTCGAAACCCACCAGTGCCTTCAACTCGTGACTACGGCGTTTGATATAGGAATGCCCGGTTTTCCAGTAATCCGTCCGTGCACCGTTCTCCTTCAGCACCGGGTCCGTCTGGAAGAGGCCGGTGGATTTCACATCAACCACGAACTGACAGCCGGGGTGAAGGCTCGAGAGGTCGCGTGCCAGCATGACACCGACCTTGTCGGCAAAGATTTCTTCGCCCTCGTTATCGACAACGCCACACCGGTCGCCATCACCGTCGAACCCGAGGCCGATGTCGGCACCGGACTCAAGCACCTTGTCGCGCAGCGCATGCAGCATTTCCATGTCTTCCGGGTTTGGGTTGTAACGCGGAAAACTGTGATCGAGGTCGCAGTCCAGGGGAATCACGTCACAGCCGATCCGCTCCAGGACCTGCGGGGCAAAAGCCCCCGCCGTTCCGTTGCCGCAGGCTGCGACGACCTTGAGGGCGCGCCCAATACTGTCATGGCTGGCGAGGTCGTCCATGTACCGGTCGGCCATGTCGTGAACCTGAATCAGGCGCCCGCCCGGTCGGTCGGCAAAGTCGGCATCGAGGACGATCTGCTTGAGAGCCGTCATCTCGTCGGGACCGAAGGTGAGGGGCCGTTGCGCGCCCATCTTGACACCGGTCCAGCCGTTGTCGTTGTGGCTCGCGGTCACCATGGCGACGGCCGGCACGTCCAATTCGAACTGGGCAAAATAGGCCATCGGCGATAGCGCAAGACCGATGTCGTGGACTGTGCAGCCGCTGGCCATCAAACCGGTAATGAGAGAATGCTTGATCGAACAGGAATAGGCTCGGAAATCGTGGCCCACAACGATTTCCGGGGCCTCCATTGTCCGGCCCAGAAAGGTGCCCAGGCCCCGTCCAAGCGCCTGAATACCCAGCAGGTTGATCTCTGCCTCAAACAGCCAGCGGGCATCGTATTCGCGAAACCCGGTCGGCTTGACCAAGGGGATGCGCTCGAATTCGGCCGTGTTGGGTTTGAGATCGGAAACCGGTTTAAGAAACATGGGGAAACTCCGGAACGTGAGGGGCTGTACAAGGTGTATCGTGTAACGGCAAAGTCATAAGAAAATGCTTATGTTCGCCGGATCTATCGACGCAGAATGAGTTGATTGCCGGACAGTTCGAAGGAACCGATGCGGCTGAGGAATGTCATGCCCAGCAGACTGGTCGACAGAACATCCGGTTGAGAGACGAGTGCCCTTACCTTGCGGACGGTTATGCCGCCGACGCTGATGTCGTCAAGCGTGGTTTGAGCCGCATAAGTTGTTCCGTTCGCGGTGCTGATCGGGATCACGAATTTCAGGGCGGTGAGGTCGATGCCGACGCGCTGGGCGTCGCCGTTTGAAAGCACCACGGCACTTGCCCCCGTGTCGGCAATCATCTCCACATGGGTGCCGTCAACCAAAGTCGACACATAGAAACTCCCACCCTGATCGGCGCGAATGGCGACCACGTCCGCCTCACCGCTCTCGTCGCTCGATTCAACCGTCTGGGTTGGGCTGAGATTCAGTTCGGCCAGCACCCGATGGCCCAATTGGGTGAATTCCGCACGATAGCTGTAGACCACCACAAGGATGAGGGCGATTCCAAGCCAGGTTACGGCCTGTTTGATCACTTCGCTGGCGCGCCCCATGCCACCCATGAACATCGACCCGCCAATCACGATCAACAGGGCGACACCACTGACCAAGCGCGCGAGATCGGCGTCAGCGATACCGATAGCCTCGCCGGGATTGTTGACCAGCACCATGTAAAGGCCTGCCAGGACAAGTATTCCAATTCCGATCCAGCTGAGCATGGCGTTCCTATTCAGCGTTGTTGGCGGCAGGTGTACGCAGGCGTCGTGATCGCCCACCGCGGCGTGCGGCATTGCGGGCAATGCGCAGGACCCGCAATTCATCATGCCGGCGGGGCAGATCCGCAATGATGGCGCGCTGTTCGTTTTCGTCCAATCGTAGCCATCCGGCAATTTCGTGCGCACGGCGTCCGCACCCAACACACGTCCGGGTTTCCGGGTCGAGGGAACATAGTTGCTTGCAGGGAGAGTCGACCATTTGATTTCCGAATGGTTAGGTTTCGCGTGTCAGGGTTATAGTTTCATTGCCACCAAAGAGGCTACAAGAACCGTGCAATCGACAATTTGCTGACAGAAGCCCGCAACATCGCCTGTGTGCCCTCCTATTTGGACCAACGCAAGGCGTTTTACCAGCCAGACCGCACACGCGGCGGCGCTCAATGCGACGACCGCGGCGGTCAGCCCCGGTCCTAGGATAAGGCATATACCGCCGACGATTGCGGAAACGGCGACGATTTCCCGGAACTGTTTTTGGTCAGGCTGTCCCGCACGGTGTGAAACACCGTCCGCCCTGGCAGGCGGAGCCATATGGAGAAGCGCCACGCTTGCGCCGCGGGAAACGGCAGCTGCAGCAAGTAGTGTCAGGATCGCCGCTGTAAGTCCGTTCGGTCCTTGAACGAGTTCGGTGAGAACACTAACCTTGAGCAGAAGAACAAGAACGATGGCGCACGTACCGTAAGCACCAATCGAGCTGTCGCGCATGATCTCAAGCTTGCGCTCCCTGCTGTCGCCGCCGCCAAACCCGTCGGCCACATCGGCCAGGGCATCTTCGTGAAGGCCGCCGGTGACGAGAACCATTGCTGCAATCGTCAGGGTCGAAGACACCAGGCCGGAAAGTCCCAGTTGCCAGCACCCAAGCAACACCGCAGCCCCGCAGCCGCCAACCACGAGGCCTGCAAGTGGCGCTGCCCGCAGCGCGCGCGTAAAGTCAAAAGCGTCGTCGTCGGTTGATCTCATAGGCAGACGCGTGAAGAACATCACCATCGTGCGAAAGTCATTCATCCAGTTTTCAAGGGTCATGTTCTGGCTTCCCTGAGAAACGTCGTGGGCGATCGCAACTGTGCCGGTTTCATAATGTTCACATTCGAGGCAATGACGTTTCCTCATACTTCAAAACACAGTATATGTCGCCACCGGTTTAACCACTCTTATCAAACAGGTGACCATGCAGAAAAACACCTCCGGGCTTCCCTTCGACGATGTCAGAAACCTTTTTGCACAATTGCCCGGTCCTGATCTGGCGGCAGGCGAGGCGGCGCGTGCGCGTGACGCGGATCTCACCAAACCACCGGGTTCGCTTGGCCGGCTCGAAGAGATCGCCATCTGGCTGAGCACCTGGCAGGGTCAGCACCCGCCGAAGGTAATCCGTCCCATGGTCACCGTCTTTGCCGGCAATCACGGTGTCACGGCACAAGGGGTCTCCGCTTACCCGGCCGAAGTGACCCACCAGATGGTGGCAAACTTTGGCACCGGCGGTGCCGCGGTAAACCAGATCTGCAAGGCCAATGACATCGGCCTGAAAGTGTTTGAACTGGCGCTCGAAATTCCCACCGGCGACATCACCGTCGAGCCGGCCATGGATGAGCAGACCTGTGCCGCCACGATCGCCTATGGCATGGAAGCGGTCGCCGGTGGCACGGACCTGCTCTGCATCGGAGAAATGGGCATCGGCAACACGACGATTGCTGCAGCGGTTGCCTGCGGGTTGTTTGGTGGAGAGCCCTCCGACTGGGTCGGACCGGGGACCGGTGTCGACGCCGATGGCCTGCAACGCAAGGTCGATGCGGTCCAGCGTGCGATTGATCTGAACCGGGGACATCTGGACGATCCCCTGGAAGTCCTGCGCCGGCTCGGTGGCCGCGAACTGGCCGCAATGGCAGGGGCGATCCTTGCCGCCCGGTCCCAGAGAGTGCCTGTCCTGATCGACGGTTTCGTCGCAACCGCTGCTGCTGCTGTTTTACATGTCCTGGACCCGACCGCTCTCGATCATTGCCTGGCGGCCCACCGCTCCGCGGAACCGGCACACACAAGGCTCTTGGATTGCATCGGTAAACGGCCCCTGTTGGATCTGGACATGCGGCTGGGAGAGGCATCCGGTGCAGCTCTTGCCGTCAATCTGATAAGGACAGCGGCAGAAATCCATGCCGGCATGGCGACATTCAGTGAAGCCGGTGTGAGCAACAAGACCGAAGAATAGACTGTAGCGGCGCAGATCTTGTCGGACTGTACAAGCAAAATGGTTCATGCCGCGTCCTTGGCATCAAAAATTCAGGATGCATACCCCGATATCGGCGCATGTAAGATTTACGAGAGTGAGCCTTGCGGGGGGAGAGTTGACCAACACATGATATTGCCTCTCTGGACTGCTTGTGATCCACTGCAGACATCCAGACTGCTAATGTGAACCCCTATCCCCCAGATGGGTTGACAGGATCGACCTAATGGATTCTGGTTTGTTTAAGCAAATCAATTCATTAGGCGGATTTTATGTCAGGACCTCGGGGTGTTGTTACGGGTGAATCGATTTCCGCACCCTTGCAGGTC
>JAJFHC010000030.1 GCA_021775835.1 Hyphomicrobiales bacterium
TTGGTGAGGGGAAATTGCAGTCGGTCCGATTTTCAGCGCGTAGCGGACCATGAAGATCAAATCAAACCCGCTATTGGCCCTTTGGCAAGGGTTTGTTACGGGCTCAAGGTCGCACCTGGTATTGTCGCAAATCCTGTCCAGGTTGATTTTATTGTTTTTAACCGGCGGGGAACAGAAAAACTAGACCAGGGCAGGGATCGGCTGGCCTCGGTGAATTCAGCCTTTTTCCCACCGGTAGCGTACGTCCGGAATCTTGTGTTCGTTCGTCTTGCCATCCGTGTAAGCGACAGGCCTGAACCCGTGGGACTCATAAAACTTTCTCGCGAGCGTGTTTGACTGAAAGCATCTCAGCTCCAGCACGTCGCCGCTTGATTGCTTTGTGTCTTCAAGCAGACTAGTTCCTGCGCCTTTGCCTATGAATTGTGGATCGGTATGAAGCAACCTGATTTCGCTGCCCTGCCGCGCCAAAAATGAAACGACCGCACCATCGGATTCAGCCACGGTTATCTCACACTCTTTTGCAATTACGTTCGTGATGAACGAACGCTCTTCGTCCTCTGTATAGAGTTTGGGTAAGAAGCCAAGTAACCCAAGCGACGCAGAAAACACATTCGCGATCGACTCAATATCGCCGGACGTATGCTTCCTTACCGTGAAGACCCGTTTCGACATTTCGCAGCAGATTTCCAAAGGCGATTAGATTGTGTTCTATAGCAGGATGACATGACGTAGTCAGCAGTCGGCAAAAATTCCCCTTACAGAGGCTGTGAACCAAAGCCCACCGAGGATCCGACGGCGGTTCTTTGACGCCAGATTGTCCGATCTGCCCCGCCGATCGACCTTCAATTTGGCCGATCGGAGAAGAGTAATTTTGGCCCCTTTCGGAAATCGCTGATCCGCTCCAGCAGACGCCGGCAATGACCGTCCCTAGAGCCGATCTATTACGCGTGTCGTGAAAAGAGATTTCCCGTGGCACCGGAGCACGTTGAACGAAGGCTCGCCGCAATCATGGCTCCAACCCTAATGACCTTGTTCAACTGGCTGAGTTGGGCTCTGCTCTCGCTGCGGATTCACCGCAAGATTGACACGCTTCTGTTCGATGGCGATTTTTACGCCTGCCTGGAAAATGTAAGCGCCATAAACTGTGACACAGAGAAACAAAATGGCCGCAACTCCTAGTATATGCCACCCCTCTATAAATTTGGATTCGTCAAAAAAAATCGATGCACCAAATAGCAACACAATCACAATCATCGAGGCGATCGCTGCAAGCCAAGTGCCAAGCAAACAATACTCTTGTATATGCTTGAGAGATTGAATTCGTTCAATTTCAACCTCACAGGTCATGCGATGTTTTTCTACTTCATTATCGGTGACTCTGTACTCTACCTTTCGTTCGTTCGATTTGTCTTTCTCGTCCAGGAGATCCTTTGTCGGCTCATCGTTCATCACTCCACCCTCGAAGATGCCATGATCCCACGAACCCAACGTCCCATGCAGCGACATCGTCAAGCTCGAGTATGCACGAGCCGCGACAGGGAATCCATTGCGGATGCAGGCTCTGGACAAGCCTCGTCGAGTTGCTCTTTGCTATCTTCAGTCACTATCAAACGACCTTAGTCATTGGCAGAAACGAACTGATGCAAAATCAGGAATTTGGCCCCTCGATGTGACAATAGTCATCGTACGAGCCTCCGTCGGCCTTAAGAGAGAATTCGGTCAACACCCTCTTGACCCCGTACAGCGGATGTCGCCACGCGCTGCTGTTGGATAGCGGTTGTTGGCACTGAATCCCCGTGCGGAGGTCGGCTGACCAATCGTTGCTCTCACCGCCTCACGGAGGACCAAACGATTAACGTTTTGTCATTGCTTTCCCGGTGTTTGTTGAGAGCGGCGCCTGATCATCGACCACAGCAATGACCAGGCCGGCTTTCTACTTACTTACCCTTCAACTGACCGAGCGCACCGGCCCAGTCTTCAATGTGGTAGCTCTTGGCAATCTTCCCATTGTCGAGGGTGTGGATGTCGATTGACATGATCGTGAAGCTGTTACCCTTACCATCAACACCGAACAATGCTCCCTTCGGCGTTCCAGTTGCGCGCCCCCGAACAATCACCCGATTTCCAGCCTGGATCATTTCTTCAACCTTCCATTTCAGGTCTGGGATGAGCTTTGCAAAATGACCAAGTTGGCCGATGAAGGCGTCAGCAGTTTTGTTCTTGCCCGAGTAGTTCCCAACGCTCTGCCAGTTGTCCGCCAGGTTTGATCGGAATGTATTGGCATGGGACTTCGAGCCCGGGTTGCTCAGAAAGTCGTAAAGGGTCTGCACCGCGGCTTTGTCGTCTGCTGCGGCTACCGAGGTGAAGGACGCGACTGAAAGTAGGATCGCTGCCAACAGAATACCAATTTTGTTCATGCTCTTTCTCCTTGATTGCAATTGCCCCGATGTGGATGGGGCGAGAACCTTGAAGATAGACAAAAAGGGATCGTGTGATTAGATTGCATAATTAGAATTATTTGTTCGAAAAAATACATCAATGATAAATCATCTCCGCGCGCTCGCAGTTTTTGCAAAAACTGTCGAACATAACTCTTTCCGCGCCGCTGCGCGTGATCTGAAACTGTCGCCGTCGGTCGTGAGCCATCACATTTCACAGCTTGAAGAGCAATTGGGAGTGGCGCTGCTCTATCGATCTACACGTACGCTTTCATTGACAAGAGATGGCGAGCGTTTGATCGGTGCAGCTCAAGCGATGGTGACGGCGGCCGAGAACGGCATCAATGCAGTTCTGGACCACGCGTCGGGCTTGAGCGGCGAACTGCACGTTGCCGCTCCAGCGGTCCTTGCTCAGTCGCCGCTCGCGGATAAGATCGCGTTTTTTTTGGCGGCACACCCCAACGTCAAAATCTCGATCGATTATTCTGACGATCGACGCAATGTCGTGGCTGAAGGTATCGATGTAGCAATTCGAATGGGCTGGCTTCGAGACAGCTCACTGAAAGCGAGGAAGCTCTACAATGTAGAACGGGTGTTGATGGCATCGAGTTCCTTCCTCAAGGGAAGACCGGTACCGAAGTCACCCAAAGATATTGAGGGTTGGGATTGGCTTGACCTGGCATCGGTTCCCCTGAAACCGGTCTTTCGACATGCGTCACATAAATCGGTCACGATACGTCCAACGTCCAGGCTGACCGCCAACAGCGCGACAGCCCTTTATCGGTTGGTCGCCCAGGGCGCAGGCCTTGCAACACTGCCCCGCTTTCTTGCAGAAGCTGATATTCATTCCGGCACGATGGAAGTGCTCCTACCGGAATGGAACCTGACATCGATCGCCGTTTACGCAGTGCGTCCGCAAAACGCACCACGTGACGGCTTGACTGCCGAGTTCGTGAACTCGTTGGTGAGGTGAGCATTCAACAGGCCATGTTTACGGCACTCGTTGAGACGTTAAGCAGTTCTCACACCGGTACGTTTTCTCCATTCCACTGCCGTGTTGAAAACCTCCTGAGTTGGGTGGCGTTCTAAACTGATCGACGCAAAAGAGTAACCGGACCGCGTTCATGAATACGCGGCCTGGACTTAGTTCCCGACAACGATGTCGAGCTGGCCTTTCATGACCGGGTGAAACTTGCAGGTGTACCGGGACGCAAAATCTTCTGTGACCAGCACACTGCCTTTTTCGTTATGGTTCAGCCGGCGGGTGCTCCAGCTCTTGTCCCGGGCGGTGGCGGTATGGGGGGCGATGTCCTTGTTGATCCAGGTAATGGTATCGCCGGCGCGCACCTTCAATGTTTCCGGCGAGAACTTGAAGCTGGAAATTTCCACTTCGTGGTTTTCCGGCGGGCTCTCACTGGCGGTTGCCCTGCGAGAAACTTGGGTGAAGAGGGCCGTGGCAGCGACTGCTGCCACGACTCCCTTGATGACGGAGCGTCTGTCTTGAACCGTCATGTTAGTTGACGGCCTTGACCATCATTTCAGCGTGGCCTTCATGTGCCTTGAAGATCTTCAGGCCGGCTTCGAACAGCGCCTTGACCTCGGCGTTTTCGATGTTGGGAATGAAGGCGGTCGCGACCAGGTTGTTGACGGCCTTGTGATAGGCCAGTTCGTTCTCCGCGTAACGCTTGTCGAAGGCCGCACCGCGCAGCTTGCTCATTTCGTCGATCAGCTTGTGGGAACCTTCAGTCAGTGACTTGCTGAGAAAATTGTCCTTGGGCTGGGCCTTGAGCTTGCCGAGCAGCGCCAGGGCCTGCGCGTTGACCGCCGTGTGGTCGCGGATCATGGTTTCGGCGAATTCGTGAATCGCCGGGTTCTGGGAAATCGCCAGTGCCAGGTGGGCATAGCGGATGTCGATATTGTCTGCGGTATAAGCCACATGCGCAATCTCCAGATCGTTCAGGTCCGAGGGCGACTGGGCCTGCGCGGGACTGGCGACGAGCATTGCAGCCGCCGTCAACGCCATGAGTGCATTTCTGATCTTCATGAGAATTATCCTTGAGTTCGAGGTTTCATTCGGCACACACTCGGCAACTGCCGATGCGCTGGACCCCTACTGAACATAAAACCAGCCGGCACCTGAATGATCGGAAATTCGAAAAACTTGATCGATCGTCCAAATGTATTCCAGTTTTTCAGATTACCTGTAAGGTGTCGGAAACCTGATGGAGAACGGCGATGGATTTGCTGAGTGACATTCTTTCCCTGATGAAGCTGACCGGCACGCTCTATTTCAGAACCTCGTTCACCGCTCCCTGGAGCATCAAGGTGCCACCCTTCGAGGATGTGTCGCGGTTTCATTTTGCCCATAGGGGCCGGTGCTTTGTCCGGGTCGAGGGGGAGGCCGACGCGGTTCTTCTGGACCAGGGCGATCTGATCATCATCACCAATGGCGCCAGTCACACACTCTTCTGCGATCCCACCACCGAGAACAAGGCCTTGATGTTGGACGAAGTCGTGGAAAAGGCGGGTTTCACCGGCAGCGGAACCCTGGTCTACGGTGAATTCGGGACCAATCACGAAACTCAGCTGGTCTGCGGTCATTTTGCCTTCGACAAATATGCAAGGCACCCGCTGGTCACCGCGTTGCCGGCCTATATACACATTCGAAACTACGGCGAGGCGTCGGGCAACTGGCTCGAAAACACGCTCCGGGTGATCGGCGTCGAAGCCGGTCGGGGCCAGATGGGCAGCGATCTCATCGCATTGAAACTCTCCGAGATCATCTTTGCCCAGGCCCTGCGTACCTATCTGGACTCCGATGGCGCAGATAAGCCGGTTCTGGCAGGCTTTGCCGATCCCCATATCGCCCGGGTGCTGGGGGCCATACACAAGGACCCTGCCTACCCCTGGACGCTCGAGACCCTTTCCGACACGGCCGGGATGTCGCGCACGTCGTTTGCCACGAAATTCTCCGAAACCCTGTCAACCACGCCCCTGGGCTACATCACCTTGTGGCGGATGCAGATTGCCCGCCAGATGTTGGCGGATTCAAACACTCCGATCATCGAAATTGCCGAGCGCACCGGCTACCACTCGGAAGCCGCTTTCGGTCGCGTGTTCAAGAAGCATTTCGAGACCGCACCGGCCACCTATCGCCGACAGCTCCACCAGGCACCGGAGCTCACTCACTGAGGAAGGGCGGGGCGTCAGCAGACCCGATAGCTCATCCAGCCCGAGTGATTGCCCGCGCGATCGAACACCCGATCATGGTCAAAACACTCCCGGGCCACCGGGCCGTCGTTGGTTGTTGAATAGAAAACCGGATCGTTGGCCGCCCCAGCGTCTTCGACGCCGGCCGGCTCGAAGGTCTCCACCGATTTGCCTGACGCCGTCAGCGTACAGTCGTGGCGTGCGCCACGCTCACCCCTCAGGTGCACACGCAGGCGGTTGTCCGGCTGCGCGGTATATCCCGAAACCCGCAGCGGGCCGCGAAGCTTGGCACCGCGGGCGTGATCGAGGCACCTTGCAAAACTGTCTTGCGCCACCTGAACGTTGGACGACCAATGGACCGGCAGGTCGGGCAGAAATCGCAAGACGTCGACCGCTCTTAGCCGCCATGCCCTGATGTTGCAGGCGGCCTGGCCCAGTGTACGCCCTAGACCCTGGCCGAGCGCTGCAGCCTCCGACAGGCAGGCTGCTTCGGTATAAGCGGGGAAGAGGCCTTGTGCTGCGTCGAACGTGGCGGCTGCATCGCCGGCAGATCCTGCCACCTTGTCCCGTTTCTCGAGCACTGCGCGCACTGCCATTGCAATAATGCCAAGTCCGGTGCGGACCTCGGCCAGACGTCGGTCAAGGCACTTCTGCACGTCCTTTTCGCCTTCCGCATTCTTCCAGCAAACCTGCAAGGGGTCGCCGAACCGGCGCGGGCCGGCAAACATGGTCGTCAGATGGGTAATGGTTTCAACCCGGGCATAATATCGCCACTCCATGCATTGCTGCGGCAAGGCATCTTCCTTGCAATCTGACCGGCCGGCGCGCCATGCGGCCTGGTCTGCAGCAAGGGCATCGGCGAGTTCCGGCGTCGAGGGTGTCAGACGCGTCACCAGACCGTCGATCCTGCCGCTAACATCGCTGTCCAGTTTCTCCAGGATCTCACTGTCGCAGACCACCGCATCTATCCACAACCCCGTCGTGTTGCAGGCATCGGCGTGCACGGGCGAGGACATCAGAACGGCTGTGATAACGAGACCGAAAACTGCTGCTGTTCGGATCATGGCGTTCTTACCCTCGACGTCGTTTGCGAAGTTGTGAAACGCCGTTCCAGCGCCTCACGCATCCATCCACGAGCGGATGGCGACACCCTTGCGTTTGGCCAGGAAAGCCTGGACCAGGCGCACGGTGTGAAAAACGAAGCAGATGATGACCCAGGCTGCCACAGCCACATAGCCGATATCGGGAAACCCGACGAGGGCAAACGCCGTGAGAATGGCCAGGTTGGGATTGCGTCGTGCGGTGAATTGGCGGAACAGCGAGTCGATCGGTTGCCACATGTGGGTCTTGATGCCCAGGCCCGATATGAAAGCCTGTTCAAGCAATTTGCCGGCGACATAGCCACCGACCACGATCCACATGCAGGTCCACAGCAGCGGCGTGTCGCCGTTGGTGAGCCCGTACCACCAGGCATACCACCAGAACGGCGGTGAAATCAGATCAATGCCGTGATCGAATACGTTGCCCCATTTCGACGATGTCAGCGTGACGCGCGCGAGCTTGCCGTCAACTGTATCGAGAAACGCCATCATCCAGCCGAATGCAGCGCCGAGCAGGAACTGTCCATTGGCAAAAAAGATCAGGGCGAGCAGCACGCAAACGAAACTGGCCGTGGTCACCGCATTTGGTGTCACGCTTCTTCGTGACAGAAACTGCGTCACCGGAAAGGCCGGTTTGGGCCAGACCCATTTCGTCACGAAATCCGTCACCCCCTTGTAGGAGGCGTTGAATGTGGCCTGTTCGATCATCGGGACCGCGTCTTCGGTCAACTCGAAGATGAACGGTGCCGCTCGTTTTCTCAGTGCGGTGTTGTAGGCACCGCCAAGCTCATCGGGTGTCTTCGACGCCATTCCCCGTTTTGCTGCTTCATCCCGGTCGAACGTGTCGGCGCGCAGGATACGCCCTGCGTCATCAAGCATGTCTGCGGGAACATGGGCGGCGATCGCGGTGGCCTCGTCGCCTTCGACGGTTACCAGCAGCAACGAGTCATGATCCAGCAAGCCTTTCACCAGTGATTCGTCGATCACCGTGTCCGTGCGCAGGATCAGGGCGGAACGCTCCGGTTCGATCTCCGACCCGCCGATGGCGATGTCGTCTATGCCGGCGCGCCGGGCCATTCTTTCGGCCCGTTCGCTTCCGGTCATGCCCCAGATTTCCACATCGCAGGCACCGATGAGAAAGGCTGTCACATTCTTGTTTTGATCAGATGATTTGGACATGCTCGACACTTGGGCCAGGAACAAGTGATCGTGTACACCGATATCTCCACTTGAGCAACCACAAGGCGCGACGCTTGCATGCTATGGGAATCCATCGCAGAAACATCCCCTGACATCATCGACCCTGGCAGGAGTGCATGAGAAGCTTAGTGTTCATAATCTGCACCGCCTTTGTGGTGATGGCGGCCCTGGTGATGTTTGCCGGTCTGGCTTTCGGCTGGGCCGCCGTCGGTTTCTGCGTCCTCGGTCTCGCGGCGGTCGCAGCGAACGCACAAAGCGGGTCGGTGCCGTCGGTCCCGGCAGTTCCCGACAGCGCTGCGTTGCCCGGACAGGGTCGGCTGGAAATGCTGAGACTGATCGCGGATGCCCTGCCGGATCCGGTCATGTTGCTGGATGAAAACGCCAAGATACTGGCGGCAAACAAACCGGCAGGGCTTGTTTTCGAACGTATCGATCTGAACGATCACGTGTCTTCCGTGATCAGGAGCCCGAGAGTCCTCGAGGCGATTGATTACGCGCGAGCGTCCGGCGAAAGCGTGATGATTGATTATGAGCACCGGGTTCCGATCGACCGACGGTTTGAACTGCATATCGTGCGTGTCGGTAGTGGTTACGGACAAGCCGAAAACGCCGGTGTGCCAGCGACGCTTCTTCTGTTGCGCGACCTGACCCGACAGGAACAGGTCGAACGGATGCGGGCTGATTTTGTGGCAAACGCCAGTCATGAACTGCGCACGCCGCTGGCATCCGTTCTGGGATTCATCGAAACCCTGCAGGGTGCGGCCCGCAACGACGAGAAAGCCCGCACCGAATTCCTCGAACTCATGCGGTCCCAGGCCGCCCGCATGGCCCGGCTGATCGATGACCTGTTATCCCTGAACAGTATCGAGCTGAATGCTCATGTACGCCCGAATGATCCTGTCGATGTCGTGTTGGTGGTTGCCCATGTTGCGGAAATACTGAAACCACTGGCCGATGACAGCGGTGTCGTGCTTGTGGTGGAAACGCCGCCGATGCCCTTGATAATCCCGGGTGATCGAGACGAGCTGATTCAGGTTTTCCAGAACCTCGTCGAAAACGCCATCAAGTACGGCCAGGCCGGTGGCAAGGTCGACATTGGCTTCAATACCGCAAAGGACACGGTCAACGTAACAGTCCGCGACCATGGCCCCGGCATTCCCGCCGAACATGTTCCCAGGATAACCGAGCGTTTCTACCGCGTGGATGTAACGCAAAGCCGCCAGAAAGGCGGGACCGGTCTGGGTCTGGCCATCGTGAAGCATATTCTGAACCGGCATCGCGCCCGACTGGCCGTCAAGAGCACGCCGGGGGAAGGGACCAGTTTCAGCGTTACCCTGCCCACGACGTTTGCCGACATTGATACTGATCAGGTTGGATAACTTGTTATATTTCAACTGGTTGAGTTGTCACAAAACCGTAGCCTCGCTGTCATACAACCGTAAGCAGACATTCCTAATGTGCGCTTGTCAGTGCCGGGGCAGCAGACAGCTTAGCCCAGCAATCCACAGAGACGACAACTCATGGAGAATTCCAGTGAAATATAAGACACTTCCGCTTGCAGCCTTGGTCGGACTGACCATGACGGCGGCGCACAGCGATGCATTTGCGCGTGACCGGATTCAGATCGTCGGATCCTCGACCGTGTTCCCGTTCTCCACCGCCGTCGCCGAGCAGTTCGGCAAGGACAACAAGGGCACCTTCAAGACACCGGTGGTTGAATCCACGGGGTCCGGCGGCGGCATGAAGCTGTTTTGCGCAGGCATCGGCGTCGGGCATCCCGATATCACCAACGCATCCCGCCGTATCAAGGCTTCGGAATTCAAGAAATGCACAGCGGCCGGAATCGGTATCACGGAAGTGAAGATCGGTTTTGATGGCATCGTCCTGGCAAACGCCAAGGCCTCCAAGCCATTTGCCCTGACCAAGAAACAGATCTTCCAGGCCCTGGCGGCAAAGGTTCCGGTCGACGGCCGGATGGTCGAAAACCCCTACAGGATGTGGAGCGACATCGATCCCTCTCTTCCGAAGGTCAAAATCGAAGTCCTCGGTCCGCCGCCCACGTCCGGTACACGCGATGCTTTTGTTGAGCTGGCCATGGAAGGCGGCGCCAGGACATTCGAGGCCCTCGCCGCACTGCGCAAATCCGACAAGAAAGCCTTCAAGGTTGCTGCCCACACAATCCGCGAAGACGGTGTCTTCGTCGAAGCCGGTGAGAACGACAACCTGATCGTCCAGAAACTTCAGGCCAATCCGAACGCGATCGGTATCTTCGGGTTCAGTTTCCTTGACCAGAACGAAGACAAGATCCAGGGCGCATCGGTCGATGGCGCTGAACCGTCCTTCGAGAACATAGCGTCCGGTGACTACGGCGTGTCACGCTCGCTGTTTTTCTATGTCAAGCAACAGCATGTTGGCGTGATTCCCGGCATCAAGGAATTCGTACAAGCCTTCACCACCGAAAAAGCCTGGGGCGACGAAGGCTATCTCATCGACAAGGGCCTGATCCCACTGCCTGCTGATACCCGCAAGGAAATCAACGCCAGTGCGACCAGCCTTGCTCCACTGACGATGTAATCAAGCGCAACGGGTGGTGCAAAAGGCGCCACCCGTTAGTTTCAGTATCCCACGGAAACCAGGGCGTCAGGCAAAATGCCGATCAGTGTGCTCATCCTATTTCTGACAATACTTGCCATGGTGGGCTTTGCCGTCGGACGCAACCGTGGATTGGCGTTCAGGGACAGCGCCCAGTCGCTGCATTCCCTGCCGAATTATCACGGCACCTACGTGATGCTGATGACCGCCATTCCGGCCTGTTTCGTGGCGTTGGTCTGGTTATCCCTGGAGTCGCAACTGCTTGACGGCCTGATGAAGTCGGGCATTCGCGCAAGTTTCGGGGACATGGATTCTTCAAAACTGAATCTGTTGATCTCAGAGATCAGGAACTACGCAATCACGAGCGTCTCCGGAGGGGCCGTGAGGCCTCAGGTCGGTGCCATCGCTGAAAGTTACGCCCGCTCTGAAGCTACGTCTCGAATCCTTCTTGCCGTGGCGGTCGCGGTGGCTGGCGCGGCGGGGTTGTATTTTTCTCTGACCAAACTGGATCCGGCTTTCAGAGCGCGCAACCGGGTCGAAAGGATCGTGAAGATCATCATGATCTGCGCGTCCATGTTCGCGATCCTGATCACGATCGGAATTGTCCTGTCTCTGATTTTCGAAACGATCAGATTCTTCGGAAAAGTGCCGCTGACCGAGTTTCTCTTCGGCTTGAAATGGAGCCCGCAAACCGCGTTGCGTGCCGAACAGGTCGGGGGATCGGGTGCCTTTGGTGCGGTCCCGTTGTTTGCCGGGACACTCCTGATTACGTTGATCGCCATGTGCGTGGCGGTGCCGATCGGATTGTTCTCCGCCATATACATGTCAGAATATGCCAGCCCGAGAATCAGGGCGACGGCCAAACCGATTCTGGAAATTCTGGCGGGAATCCCCACCGTCGTTTACGGGTTTTTTGCAGCCCTGACGGTGGCACCTGCATTCCGGGGAATGGGAGAGTCCTTCGGTCTCGATGTGGCGTCTGAATCGGCCCTGGCCGCGGGCGTCGTCATGGGGGTCATGATCATCCCGTTCGTGTCATCGCTTTCAGACGACGTCATGAATGCCGTTCCGCAAACCCTTCGCGATGGCTCGTACGCTCTTGGCGCCACAAAATCCGAAACCATTCGCCAGGTGGTGTTGCCGGCCGCCCTGCCGGGAATCGTTGGCTCTGTGCTTCTCGCGGTATCGCGGGCGATCGGTGAGACCATGATTGTCGTCATGGCCGCCGGCCTTGCCGCGAATCTGACCATCAATCCCCTTGAAGCGGTCACAACTGTCACCGTGCAGATGGTGACCTTGCTGGTTGGCGATCAGGAGTTTGACAGTGCAAAAACGCTTGCCGCCTTCGCGCTGGGCCTTTCGTTGTTCATCATCACTCTGGTCCTCAACATTGTCGCGTTGAAGGTGGTTCAGAGGTACAGGGAACGTTATGACTGACCAACCATTAGTTCATCGGTCAGCGGCGACCAGTTACAGTGACGCGTCGAGGGCTCGCCTGGCTCGCCGCTACAGGGCGGAAAGGCGGTTCCGTCTGTACGGCATGTTTGCTGTTGGACTCGCGGCATCCTTTCTGGTTGTTCTTCTGGGGTCGATGATAGTCCGTGCGTTGCCGGCCTTTACGGTGTCTGAAGTTTTGATCGACGTTCAGTTCGACGCAGCCGAAGTGGCGCCAGACGGACAGATTTCGGATCGGACTCTGAACAACGTGAATTTTCAGGGCATGGCGCGCAAGGCCTTGTACCGCATCTTTCCCGAAGTGAAGAAACGCAAGGCGAAGCGCGCGCTCGGCAAAATCCTGAGCAGTGGTGCCGATATCGCGCTTCGTCGTTCCATAGAACGCAACCATGGGCTTCTGGACACGACGGTTCCCGTTTGGGTCAAGCTTTCGGACGATATTGACCTGCTTGTAAAAGGATTCGTCGATCTCGACCTGGACCAAAGTGACAGGCGGGTCAGCGATCGCGAGGTTGCCTGGATCAGCACACTGCGGAACGACGGCCGGATACGAACAGTGTTCAACTGGTCTTTCTTTACGTCCGGTGACAGCCGGGAACCGGAGCTGGCGGGTGTCTGGGGCGCCGTGGTCGGCTCGTTCCTGACTCTGTTCGTCACAATCCTGATCAGTTTTCCGGTCGGTGTGACGGCTGCCGCATACCTAGAAGAGTTCGCGCCGCGAAACCGATGGACCGAACTGATCGAAGTGAACATCAACAACTTGGCGGCAGTGCCCTCCATCGTCTTTGGATTGCTGGGGTTGGCGGTGTTTCTGAATTATTTCGGACTGCCGAGATCAGCACCTTTGGTCGGCGGTCTTGTGCTTGCCCTGATGACACTGCCCACGATCATCATTGCGACACGTGCTGCATTGAAATCGGTGCCGCCCTCGATAAGGGAGGCGGCACTCGGTGTCGGCGCGTCTGATCTGCAGGTTGTCATGCATCATGTGGTGCCGCTCGCAATGCCCGGTATTCTCACCGGCAGTATCATTGGCATGGCCCGGGCATTGGGCGAAAGCGCGCCGCTGCTGATGATCGGCATGGTGGCGTTCATTGTCGATATCCCGGGCAGCTTCACCGATCCTGCCACGGTGTTGCCGGTACAGATCTACATCTGGGCCGACAGTCCCGAACGCGCTTTTCTGGCAAAAACAAGTGCGGCAACCGTCGTTCTTCTGGCATTCCTGATTTTCATGAATGGCCTGGCGGTTCTGTTGCGCAAGAAATTTGAACGCAGATGGTAGAACAGGAACCTGGATCAGACATGACAGTCACCGCAGATGTTTTGGATATTCAACACAGGCCTGATCCAGACAACGGCCCGCCGCCCAAGATGCGTGGACGGAACGTCGATGTGTTTTACGGCGACAAGCAGGCCCTGTTCGATGTCAGCCTGGAAATTCCCGAAAACAACGTGACAGCACTGATTGGCCCGTCCGGTTGCGGAAAGTCGACCTTCCTGCGTTGTCTGAACCGCATGAACGACGTGATTGACATCTGCCGCGTTGCCGGCGACCTGACCCTGGACGGCCATGACATCTACGACCCCGCCATTGATGTGGTCGAACTGAGGGCCCGTGTCGGGATGGTTTTCCAGAAACCCAACCCGTTCCCCAAGTCCATATTTGATAACGTGGCTTACGGTCCGCAGATTCACGGAACAGCGCAATCGTCGGCCGATCTGGAGGAAATCGTCGTGACCAGCCTGAAACGCGCAGGGCTCTTCGAGGAGGTCAAGGACCGGCTCAAGGAGCCGGGCACGGGACTGTCCGGCGGTCAGCAGCAGCGCTTGTGTATCGCCCGGGCCATTGCCGTCAACCCGGAGGTGATCCTCATGGACGAACCCTGTTCGGCCCTCGATCCCATTGCCACGGCCCGCATCGAAGAACTGATCGACGACCTGAAGACAAAGTTCACGATTGTCATCGTTACGCATTCCATGCAGCAGGCGGCCCGGGTCTCACAGAAAACAGCGTTTTTCCACCTTGGCATTCTGGTTGAAGAAGGTCAGACGGAGAATATATTCACAAATCCGACGGACCGGAGAACGCAGGACTACATCACCGGCCGTTTCGGCTAATCGGGAGAAACATTTTCTATGACCGAGCACATTGTCAGCGCCTATGAAGAAGAGCTGGCCGGCCTCGCCAGAAAGATTGCCCAGATGGGCGGTCTGGCAGAAGAGGCCTTTGCAAACGCGATCGATGCCCTGCAAAAGCGCGACCATGACCTGGCACGAAAGGTTGTCGCAAACGACAAGCAGCTTGATGTGCTCGAGCGCGTCGTCGAGGAACAGGCGGTGACCATGATCGCCCGCCGGCAACCCATGGCCCGTGATCTGCGCGAAATCATGGTGGCGATCCGGATCGCGTCCGATCTTGAGCGGATCGGCGACCTTGCCAAGAACATTGCCAAGCGGACTCTGGTTCTGGAGGGCACACACCCTGTCAAGATTATCCATGGGCTTAGCCACATGGGACGACGGTCGCTTGAGCAGGTCAAGAATGTCCTTGATGCCTACTCTCACCGCGATGCCGAAAAGGCCCGGGAGGTTTGGGTTTCGGACGAGGAGATCGACGATCTCTACAATTCCCTGTTCCGGGAACTGCTTACCTACATGATGGAAGATCCCCGCAATATCAGCATCTGTACGCACCTTCTGTTCGGAGCCAAGAACATCGAACGGATCGGCGACTACGCCACCAACGTTGCCGAGAACGTCTACTACATGGTGCAGGGTGAAAACCTGGCCGACGACCGGCCCAAGGGCGATGTCACGAGCAGCACCGTCGTCGACTATTCAGCGAAGTGAAGATTGCATAGATGATGGCCCCCTCCGTACTGGTTGTCGAAGACGAAGAACCTTTGAGGATCCTCCTGCGTTACAATCTTGAGGCCGAAGGCTTTGATGTGCGCACCGTCGCCGATGGCGATGACGTCGAAACCCTGGTCGACGAGCGGCGCCCCGAACTGATCCTGCTCGACTGGATGCTGCCGGGGTTGTCCGGCCTGGAGGTCTGCCGAAGGCTTCGCTCGAAGAAAGACACTCGAGACATTCCGATCATCATGCTGACCGCACGCGGCGAGGAATCCGAACGGGTCCGGGGCCTGGCCACCGGCGCCGACGACTACGTGGTCAAGCCGTTTTCAGTTCCCGAACTGATGGCACGGGTTCATTCCGTCCTCAGGCGGGCAAATCCGGATATCCTGGCACAGACCCTTGAATCAGGGGACATTGTCCTGGATTGCCTGCGCCAGCGCGCCACCCGCAGAGACCGGGATCTGAGTTTGAGTCCGACGGAGTTCAGGCTGCTCGAGCACCTGATGCGAAGTCCCGGCCGGGTCTTCACGCGCGACCAGTTGCTCGACACGGTCTGGGGACAGGACAGTTTCGTCGATGATCGCACAGTTGACGTGCATGTCGGTCGCCTGCGCAAAATCCTCAATCGGGGCCGCGACAAGGATCCGATCCGCACCGTTCGTGGAACCGGCTATTCCTTTGACGAACGTTTCGGTCTGAAAACCTAGTCAGGTTTCGGCATCCGTGGCCTGGAAGGCGTTTTCGGCGTCCGTCATGTAGCCGCGGGTAATCGGCAACGTGGTCAGGTTTTTTGAAAGCTGGACCTGAAACACCATTTGCTTGCCGTATCGGAAACCCATCTCGCAGGCGATCAGATAAAACTCCCACATGCGGCAGAACTTCTCGTCAAACAGAGCCGCAACTTCGTCACGGCCAGCCTGAAATCGGTTGTCCCAGGCAAGCAGCGTTTCGGCATAGTGCCGGCGCAGGATTTCAAGATCGGTGACATAGAGCCCGGACTGTTCCACAGCACCCAGCGCCTCCGACAGGCAAGGAGCATAGCTGCCCGGGAAGATGTATTTCCGGATCCAGGCTGACGTGGCACCCGGTCCGCCGGCCCGGCCGATGGAATGCACCAGGGCAATGCCGTCCGGTGTCAGCATGTCGCCGATCTTGCGGAAATATTCGGGAAAATACTTCACGCCCACATGTTCGAACATGCCGATCGAGACAATCCGGTCGAATGTGTCGGTCACATCGCGGTAGTCGATAAGGTCGAACCGGACCCGGTCGGCGAGGCCGCGATCCTTGGCCCGCTGTGTTGCCAGCGCCTGTTGATCTGTCGACAACGTCACGCCGACAACCTCGACATCGGCATGGGCCGCCAGGTAAAGCGCCATGCCACCCCATCCCGACCCGATGTCGAGCACGCGTTGACCTGGCTTGAGATCCAGTTTGGCGGCTATGTGGCGCAGCTTGTTCTGCTGTGCGACTTCGATCGTATCGTCGTCTGACTCAAAATAGGCGCAGGAATAGTGCATGTCCTCATCGAGGAACAACCGATAGAGATCGTTGGAAATGTCATAGTGATGGGCAACGTTGGCCTGGGCCTTGCCGATCACGTTGCGCTGGTGAAAGCGGCGGACACGCTTGTAGAATTTTCGCAGCGACTTCTGCATCCGCTGGTCGCGCAGGTTCGACCGGTTGAGGGCAAAGATCATCAGGAGATCGCGGATTGTTCCCTCTTCGACGATGAGCGTCCCATCGGTATAGGCCTCGCCGGCCTTCATTTCAGGGTTGAGGGCGATCGACTTGTGCAGGCTCGGGTCGGTGAGCCGGACTGTCACGGATGGTCCTTCGGCGCCTTTGTGAATGTGTTCACCGCCGGCGGCATCAATGATACGCAGTGTGCCGGTCTGCACGAACCGGCTCATCATCGCGTTGAGAAGACGCATGGCTGGGCTTTCCTCGACGGGGGTGGGCGCAGGCAATCCGAGGCCTTGCACGGACGCTCTTCATTCAATCGAGGAGTGTGATAGTCGATCCCGGCAGGATAGACAAATCAAGGTTTCGCTAAACGCTCCGTTTTCATCAAAATGCGGTGAATACTGCCAACTTTGCCGCTTTAAACGATAGTCATTCTTGTTCGAGCCCTTGGCGAGAACGAGAATCCAGTCGCAGGCACTGTTAGACGGAGCAAAAGCGAATGGATCTTCGACCTTGCGTTCGCTCGGGCAAAGATGACGAAGGGCAATACCGAAGGAAAAAACGATTTGCCCAAAAAAAGGGACGTTGCCAAAATCTACAACGTCCCCAGTTAGGCTTGCCTTGAGTTTAGCCCCGTGCAACGCGTTTCTGCCGTCGTCTGTCTTGCACCGGCTGATACGCGATCGCTGCATGATGCGGGCAATAAGGCATGCCCTGGGAGGAATTGCGTCCGCAGAAATGAAAATCCTCCTGACCGGGATCGCCGATCGGCCATTTGCAGGTGTACTCTGTCAGCGTCAGGATCGTGCGCCGCTCGCCCGGCGGAATATCGATCTCGTGGATGGTTGCAGGCTTGGGTTCCGGCATGCTCTCGACCTCGGCGTCCGGCTCCATCTTGAGCGCGGTATTGCCCGCCGATCTGAAAACATTTGCCGTTGAGGGATGCGAAGGTGTTCGCGTCTTGCGCGTGCGTGGACGTGCCGTACGTGTCGGTGTTGCCCGCCCCGACAATCCCAGTCTGTGCACCTTGCCGATAACGGCATTGCGGGTGACGCCACCCATCCTGTTGGCGATCTGGCTCGCACTGAGACCCTCCGTCCAAAGTTTTTTCAGTAATTCAACACGTTCGTCTGTCCAGGACATGGTTGAGGCCCCCTAGTGCCGCATGTGATTTAGAACATCGCGTGACTCGGACTCCTTCCCCGGTGCTGAAACGGACGTTTCAGCTTATATGGGCTCCAGAATTCAGAGATACGCTATATGTCGTGGTTAACAGATCGTAAACTACAATATGCTCGGACTCTCGCGCAACCGCCATGTCAAACAAATAGTAATTTTTCCCCAGTTTTCCATGGACAAATGTCAAGAATCGGAGTCCGGACCGTGACCAGTCTGCAACACATTGACACAAATCGGTCGATATCCTTATATGCGGGAACCTAACGAAGACCGCCGCCGCCGATCCATCCGGCGGCTTTTTTGGTTTGTTCTGTATACTTGGACCGGAGCCAGAGATGATCACGCCGATTTTGCCAACCTATGCCAGATTTGACTTGTCCTTTGAAAAAGGCGAGGGAGCCTATCTGTTCACGGCGTCGGGTGAGCGATATCTCGATTTCGGGTCGGGCATTGCGGTAAACTGCCTGGGCCACGCCCATCCGCATCTGGTCGAATGCCTCACCGAGCAGGCCTCGCGCCTCTGGCACACGTCAAACCTGTACAATATTCCAGGCCAGCAGAAACTGGCGGAACGCCTGACGGGGGCGACTTTCGCCGATACCGTCTTCTTCACCAATTCCGGTGCCGAAGCGATGGAATGTTCGATCAAGATGGCGCGAAAGTTTCACGCCGCCAACGGTCATCCCGAACGGTTTACATTGATCACCTTCGAAGGCGCGTTCCACGGCAGGACCCTGGCGACGATCGCGGCCGGTGGGCAGGAGAAATACCTGGAAGGCTTTGGCCCGGCCGTCGAAGGATTCCGGCAGGTGCCATTTGGTGACCTGGCCGCCGTGCGCGATGCCCTGGACGAGACGACCGCCGGCATTCTCATCGAACCGGTACAGGGCGAGGGCGGTATCCGCGTGTTTGAACCGTCGTTCCTGAAAGCCCTTCGCGCCCTGTGCGACGAACACGGGCTCCTGCTTGTACTTGATGAAGTCCAGTGCGGCGTCGGCCGGACCGGCAAACTGTTTGCCCATGAATGGGCCGGCATCGAGCCGGACATCATGGGGATCGCGAAGGCCATCGGAGGCGGTTTTCCTCTGGGCGCCTGTCTGGCAACGGAGCATGCCGCAGGCGGCATGGTTGCCGGCACCCACGGATCGACCTACGGCGGCAATCCGCTGGCCATGGCAGTCGGCAATGGCGTGCTGGATGTTGTCCTGGCCGACGGGTTTCTGGACCATGTCCGCGCCATGGGGATTCTTCTGTCCCAGAAGCTTGCCCGCATCAAGGACGAGCATGGCGATGTCATCGAGGAGATCCGCGGAGAAGGCATGATGGCCGGCATCCGCACCCGTGTTCCCAATACTGAATTCGTGTCAGCGCTGAAAGACCAGCACATGCTGGCTGTTGGTGCCGGTGAAAACGTCGTGCGCATTCTCCCGCCCCTGATTTGTACGGAAAAGGAAATCGACGAAGCGGTTGAAAAGATCGAAGCGGCGTGCCGGGTCCTCAGTGCGGACCTGAAGGAGACAGCCTCAGCGGGTGCTGCCGGATGACGAGTGTTTCGCCCCAGAGTCCGCCGCGGCACTTTCTCGACGTCGACACCTTCGACTCCGAAACGCTGAGAGGAATGCTGACACACGCCACCGCCATGAAATCGGCGCGCGCCGGCCAGCCGCAGGGCATGCCGGATGCCGCCAGCCCCCTCAAGGGCAGACTTCTGGCCATGATCTTCGAACGCCAGTCCACGCGCACACGGGTCTCCTTCGATGTTGCCATGCGCCAGCTCGGCGGCGGAACCATCATCCTGAGCGGGGCGGACATGCAGACAGGACGCGGCGAGACTTCTGCCGATACTGCCGGGGTTCTGTCGCGCTATGTCGATGCGATCATGATCCGCGCGGCATCCCACGATCGTTTGCTGGAACTGGCGGAGCATGCCACGATTCCGGTCGTCAACGGCCTCACGACGAAGTCGCATCCCTGTCAGATCATGGCCGACATCATGACTTTCGAGGAACACAAGGGCCCGATCGCCGGGCGCACCGTGAGCTGGTGCGGCGACGGCAACAACGTGGCGGTGTCCTGGATACATGCCGCGGTCAGACTGGGTTTTGAATTGCGCCTGGCATGCCCTGACGCTCTCGATGTGGATGAAAACGTGCTGCAATGGGCACGGGAGCAGGGCGGGACTGTCTCTGTGCATCGTGATCCGGTTCCCGCCGTCTCCGGCGCCGATTGTGTGGTGACCGATGCCTGGATATCCATGGGCGACACGGATGCGGCCTCAAGGCACAACCTGCTCAAACCCTATCAGGTGACGACGGATTTGATGGCGCAAGCGGACGACGACGCGATCTTCATGCACTGTCTGCCGGCCCACCGCGGAGAAGAAGTGACGGCCGACGTAATCGACGGCCCTCAATCCGTGGTCTTCGACGAGGCGGAAAATCGCCTGCATGCTCAAAAGAGTATTCTGTCGTGGTGTCTGAACGGATCAGGGACCGAATGAAATCAACGCAACCAGAGGTGTCCGGGCACTCTTCCACGCCGTCCGACACGGCCGGTGATGCCCTGCCGCCCGATGATCAGGTCCTGCCGTTTCAGGTCGAGGCGTTGGGTGCGCGCGGCCGGGTTGTCAAGCTCGGTCAGGTCGCGACCAGGATCCTCGAACAGCACGACTATCCGGAACCGGTCTCGCGGCTCCTCGGCGAAGCGCTTGCCCTCACGGCAATGCTCGGTGTGGCCCTGAAGTTCGACGGCAAGTTCATCCTGCAGACCAGCACCGATGGCCCGGTGAGCATGATCGTTGTCGACTATGCAACGCCCGATGCCATGCGCGGCTATGCCCATTTCGATCCCGACGGCCTGGCTGAACTGGAAGCCAGAGGGGAAACCTCTGCCGCCAGCCTGCTGGGCAACGGCCATCTGGCAATGACCATCGACCAGAGCACGATGAAGGACCGCTACCAGGGCGTTGTTTCCCTGGAAAACATGACGCTTGAAGAAGCCGCCCACGCCTATTTCCAGCAGTCGGAACAAATCCCGACCGAGCTTCGGCTCGCGGTGGCTCCAATCTACACCGCCGGCGATGACGGTGCGCGCTGGCGTGCCGGCGGCGTGATGGTCCAGTATCTTCCCGACGACGGTGGTGTCCGTCAGCCCGACCTTCACCCGGGCGACGTCCCCGAAGGGATCGACATCCCCGACCTCATGCTGGACGACGACCGATGGAACCGCGCGCAGGTCCTCATGAAATCGGTGGAAGATCACGAACTTCTCGATCCCACGCTCAGTTCCGAACGCCTGCTCTACCGGATTTATCACGAAGATGGCGTCAGGGCGTTTCCAGCCCATGATCTTGAACACAGGTGCCGGTGTTCGCGAGAACGTATTGAAACCATGCTCCGGCAGTTTTCAGATGAAGACCGCGACGACATGATCGAAGATGGCGCAATCCGCGTCACCTGCGAGTTCTGCAACGAGCATTACGAATTTGCCCCCGACGCATTTCAGTCCGGGTCGGCGTTGCCATCCGACGACACTTGATATTTTTCGTGGGCAATCAACTCTGTTCCCTACCGCTTTGAAAAGACAAACAGAATTCAATCGTGCACGTCGGTGTGTCTGACCGCGGTTCCGACTCCGTCATCCTTGGTCACGCCGAAGGCGGGATCGAGGAACCATTGGCATCGCTGTGGGTTGTTGCAAAGGTGGGTAGATTCTCGCCCGCGTGTCACGCGAGCAAGGATGACGATGGAGGGGGCGCAGGCCGCTTCTTGCCTTTCCTCACACTCCCTCTCAGGACATTCTCTAGAACTCAACGCACGTGGTCGATCAGGCGGCGCATGAAGCCTACACATGAGTCGACCTGGGACAAGGTGATGAACTCGTCCGGCTTGTGCGCCTGTTCTATGTCTCCGGGACCGCAGATGACAGCGGCCATGTCGGCGGCCTGGAAAAAACCGGCCTCGGTTCCGTAGGACACCGCGTAAGTATCGTTCTGCCGCGCCAGCGCCTTGACCAGTGTCTCCGCCGGCGATCCGTCTTCGGGGGCAAATGCCGGAATGCTGCTGCCGAATGTGGTCGTGATGCCGGTTGCCCTGGACACCGCATGCATTTTCGGCACGAGTTTTTCCTGGGCATAGCGGTCAACACGGTCGGGAATTTCATCGTCGTCGATGCCCGGCAGTCCCCTGAACTCCCAGGTGAAGCGGCAGGTTTTGGGGATGATGTTGGTGCCTGTTCCGCCTTCGATCATGCCCACATGGACTGTCGTATAGGGCGGACTGAAACGCCCCGACGGGTCGCCCCTTTCCCGCATCTCCTTTTCGATCCTGTTGATCTCGGCGATCATCTCGCCGGCATACATGATCGCGTTGACCCCCTGCTGGGTCGCACTTGAGTGGCCTTCCAGGCCGGTGACCTCGGTGGTGTAGCGGTAGCCGCTCTTGTGGGCGTTGACCACGGTCATGTTGGTTGGTTCGCCGACAATCACGATCCTGGGCAGGGGAAAGTCGTCGGCGATCTTGCGGACCAGCGGACGCACGCCCAGGCAACCGATTTCCTCGTCATAGGAAAACGCAAAATGCACCGGGATCTTGAGCGGCCTGGCAACGAATTCCGGCACCAGGGCCAGAGCGATGGCGATATAGGATTTCATGTCGCTGGTACCGCGGCCGAACAGTTTGCCGTCGCGTTCGGCGACGATAAACGGATCGCTGGTCCAGTCTTGACCGGCTATGGGTACCACATCCGTGTGGCCGGACAGAACGATGCCGCCGGGGCTGTCAGGTCCGATCGTGGCGTAAAGATTGGCCTTGGTGCCGTCATCATTCGAAACATATGTCGAGCTGACGCCGTGGGCGCTGAGATAGTCGCGGATGAAATCCATCATCGGCAGGTTCGACAGATGGCTGGTGGTATCGAAGGAGATCAGCTTCTCGATCATTTCGCGGGGCGTGAACTGCGGTGCGGTCATGAAAGTCCTGTCTGTGCTCTGGGGAGGGATCGTCCCGGCTGAGGAAGTGGTCCTGCCTTGTCCCGGCCGGAATCCGGGCAAATATTAGTGATCAGAATGATCCGGTCAATCGCCGATCTGCTCATTCACCGTATTTCGAATGATCTGACGTTTCCCCGGCAGCGTAGTATAATGGGTATGAGGGGAGTCAGGCCCGGCCGGTGCGTACACGTCCCGGCGTGGCAAAATGATTGCGCAAATGATGAAACAGGTTGATCCGGAAGAGTTTGTTTCGGGCGTGACGGTGCCGAAGCCCAGTGTGCTGCGGTTTGTGTCGCTGGTCGTCTTGCCCTTAATCGTCCTCACCGTTGCGGTGCTCGCGTTTGTCTTCTTGACGAAGACCAAACCGCAGGTCGCCAAGCGTGCCCCCCAGGAACGGGTCTGGACGGTGTCCGGTACACAGGCTGTGCTGACTGACCTCAAACCGGTTCTGAAGCTCTTTGGCCAGGCGACATCGGGTAGGCGTGTGGAACTGCGCGCGCTCGTCTCTGGCGAAATCAGGACGACGGGTGAGGGTTTCCGCGAAGGCGGAGAAGTCTCGAAGGGTGACGTCCTGCTTGAGCTCGACACATTCGAGTTTGAAACCCTGTTGATTGAGGCCCAGGCCAATCTCGATGAATCCAGTGCAAAACTGATGGAACAGGAAGCCCGTGTCGGCCTGGAGGAAAGCCAGCTTGACGAGGCCCGGCGCCAGCTGGTTCTGGCTCAAACCGACCTCACTCGCGCGCGACCCCTGCGCAAACAGGGACTTTTGTCACAAAAGTCTGTCGACGACCGCCAGGTCGTGGTCTCGCAGCGCGAACAGGCGGTCCGCCAGAGACAGAGCAGCATTGCTATTGAAAAGGCCAGGGTCGAGCAGAATCGGGCGGCCATTGCGCGGCTGGAGAACGCTGTCCGGTGGGCACAAAGGAACCTGAACGACACCAGGTTGGTGGCGCCCTTCGATGGCTATGTCGGCGCCCTTAACGCGGAAGTCGGCCGCAAGGTAAGCGTCAACGATGCCGTCGCGGTGCTGATCGACCGTGACCGGGTTGATGTCAAATTCAACCTCTCGGATGCCCAGTACGGCCGCCTGGTAACCGAAGAGGGAAGTGTCATCGGCCGTAAGGTCCGTGTCGTCTGGCGCGCCGGCGATACCGTTCTTGAATACCAGGCCGTGGTCGAACGTGTGGGGGCGGAGGTTTCGGCTGCCTCCGGTGGCGTGGAGATCTATGCGCGGGTGAAGACCTCGGATAACAAGGTGCCGCTCAGGGTCGGTAGTTTTGTCGAAGTCTACGTGGATGACCGGATTTTCCGCAACGTGGTCAGACTGCCGGAAACCGCCCTCTACACTGGAGACCGGATCTACGTGATTTCAGAGGGACGCCTGGCTGAGCGCAAGGTCACGCTTGCCGGTTATGCCGGCAGGGACATCCTGGTTCGTGGAGACCTCGCCGCAGGCGAGCAAGTTCTGACCACACGGATATCGGAGATCGGCAGTGGATTGAAAGTCGAGGTCCGCTGACCATGGCTGGAGCAGATAACGCGTCGCCACTGATCCGTCTTTTTGTCCGCCACCCCAATGCCGCCAACCTGCTGGCCGCGGTCATGGTGTTGATGGGGGTTTTTGCCCTGTCCCAGCTCAACCGGCAGTTTTTTCCGACACTTGAAGTGCCCAAGATAACGGTGTCCATCGCCTGGCCCGGGGCTTCCGCCGAAGACGTGCAGGCCAATATCCTTGAAGCTCTGGAGCCGGAATTGCGGTTTCTCGACGGTCTCGACGAGATCACCTCGTCGAGCCGCGAAGGCAGTGCCTCGATCTCGATCGACTTCGAGTCAGACGCCAATATGGACAAGGCGTTGTCGGATGTGGAATCGGCGGTCGGCCGGGTAACCACACTGCCAGAGGATTCCGAACGACCGGTCGTAACCCGGGTGGCTTTCTTTGAGGGCGTCGCCAGCCTCGTCGTCTCGGGGGAATTCAATGAAGCGGCCCTGAAGGGCTATGCCAAGGTGCTGCGCGACGGTCTGCTTGACGCCGGCATTGACCGGGTGGTGCTCGATGGCGCCCGCGACGAGGAGATCTGGGCAACCGTCAGACAGGGTGAACTTCGCCGCTTCGATCTGACGGTCTCCGATGTCGCTCAAAGGATCGCAGACATCAGCCAGGATCTGCCTTCGGGTACGCTCGAAGGGGCGATCGACCGGCAGCTTCGCTCTGTTGGTCTCGCGGAGACACCGGAAGCGATTGCGCGCATCGAGGTCAAGGCGCTGGCGAACGGCGAAAAGATCATGGTCCGGGATATCGCGGTCGTCGAGCGGCGCTTTGACCGCGACGCGCCGGAAGGCCGCCAGGATGGCATCCGCGCGATCAAGTTGAACGTCCAGCGGTCGGCCGCCGCCGATACCCTCGACGTGGCCGCCAAGCTGGACCGCTACCTGGCGCAGGTTTTGCCGACGCTGCCACCGACCCTGAAGGTTCAGAAATACGATGTCCGGGCCAATCGCGTCACCCAGCGGATCAACCTGTTGCTCAAGAACGGCGTCGGCGGCATGGCCATCGTCCTTGTCGTCCTGTTCGTTTTCCTCAACGGCCGTGTCGCCTTCTGGGTCGCAGCGGGCATACCGGTGGCGCTGATGGCCACCCTGGCGGTCATGTGGGCGACCGGCCAGTCGATCAACATGATATCCCTGTTTGCCCTGATCCTGACGTTGGGCATCATCGTTGACGATGCCATCGTCGTCGGCGAACACGCAGCCACCAGGAGTGCCATGGGCGATTCACCGGTCGAGGCCGCCGAACGCGGTGCCGGCCGCATGTTGGTGCCTGTCGTGGCCGCCACGCTCACCACCCTGGTGGCCTTCATGCCATTGCTCCTGGTGTCCGGACGGATCGGCGATGTCGTCATCGCCTTGCCGCTGGTTGTGGTCGCAGTCTTGATCGCCAGCCTGATCGAGTGTTTCCTGATCCTGCCGGGTCATCTCAGTCACGGTCTTGCCGCGTCCGCGAAGCCGCCACTGCCGGGACTTGGTGGCATAAGCCGTGGATTTGGCCGGTTTCGCACCTGGTTCGATCAGCATTTCTTCCGGTTCCGCGATGGCCTGTTCCGCCGGTTCGCACTGGTCTGCTACCGCTGGCGCTACACCACGGTCGCTGCGGCATTGGGGCTGCTGATCGTCTCCGTAGGCCTGATCGTCGGCGGCCGTGTGAAATTTCAGTTCTTTCCCTCGCCCGAGCCGGAAATCATCTACGCCAACGTGGTCTTCGGTGCCGGTACGCCGCGCGCACAGACCGAGCAGGCCATGATCGGCATCGGCGAAGCACTGCAGGTGGCGCAGAAACAACTGGCGGGAGACTCGAATGAGAAACTGATCGTTGCAAGCTATACAGCGCTCGGCAAACAGGGTGGCACCACAGGCGACAATCTGGCCCGCCTGGAAGTGGAGCTGACCGCTGCCGAAGACCGGACCATCCGCACCCGGGCGATCAGCCGGGCGTGGCGCGAGGCGCTGCCGAAGGTGCCTGGTGTGGAACGCATCACCATCTCCGGCCGCCGCGCCGGCCCGCCCGGACGCGACATAGACATCAAGATTCGCAATGCGGCGCCGGCGGTTCTGAAAACAGCCGCCCTCGAGGTTCGCGAACTGCTGTCGGGCTATCCCGGCGTGACCGCCGTCACCGATGATCAACCCTATGGCAAGCAGGAGATAATCCTGGAATCCACGGCCAAGGGGCGCGCGCTCGGTTTCACGACCGAAACCATCGCCCGCCAGGTCCGCAACGCGTTTGAAGGGGCGATTGCCAAGCGTTTTGCCCGTGACGACGAAGAGATCACGATCCGGGTCAAGGAGGAAGACACGCGCAACGGTTATTTGGCGCTGCGGGAGCTCCATCTGCGCAGCCCGACCGGCCAGGAGGTGCCGCTGTCCGAAGTCGCCACCTTGCGCGAGCGCATCGGCTTCTCCGTCATCAAGCGTGAAGAAGGCAAGACCGTCATTTCGGTGACCGCCGACATTGATCCCAGCCAGGCCGACGGCACGGCTATTCTGGCGGAGCTGAACGACACGGCCCTTCCCGCCGTTGCGCGTAAACATGGGGTGGAGTTCAGGCTGGCCGGGCGCGACCAGGAACGCCGTGAAAGTTTCCGTGATCTTCTCCTGGGGCTGAACGTGGCACTTGTTCTGATCTACATCATCCTGGCCTGGGTTTTCGGCAGCTATGTCAAGCCCGTGGTCGTAATGCTGATCATTCCCTTCGGCATCATCGGTGCCATCCTCGGGCATCTGGTGATGGGATTCGCCCTGACCATATTGAGTCTGTTTGCCCTGCTTGGCCTGTCCGGTATCCTGGTCAACGACTCGATCATTCTGGTCAGCCGCATCGCCGAGCGCATGGAGCAGGGCGAGTCGGCAGAAGAGGCGGCCGTCGGCGGTGCCCAGGACCGTTTGCGCGCCGTCCTCCTGACCTCCCTGACCACAATCGGCGGCCTTTTCCCGCTCATGTTCGAACGGTCCCTGCAGGCGCAGTTCCTGCTCCCCATGGCGATCACCCTGGTTTTCGGGCTGGGCGTTGCGACGGTTCTGGTCCTTATCCTGGTTCCCGCCTGTCTCGGTGTGCAGCAGGACATTGCCAACCTCTTCCGACGCTACTATTCATGGGCGCTTTACGGCGGACGGAAGCTCAGGTGAAGGTATGCGTCTCTTGATTGCAGGGTGGCACGGCCAGATTGCCCGTGCCCTGGTGGAACTCGCACCGGCCCGCGACGATGTCACGACGCTGTCGATCGGCCGCGCCGCCCTGGAACTCTGCCGGCCGGTGAACATGCGCGGCGTGCTGCTCGAGGCCAGGCCCGATGTCCTGATCAACACGGCCGCCTACACCAGCGTCGATGCCGCCGAAGAGGAATCGGAAACCGCCTTCCAGATGAACCATGCCGGCGCCGAGGCCTTCGCCGCGGTCGCGGCCCGAAAAGGCATTCCGGTCATTCACCTGTCGACCGACTACGTGTTCGACGGCCGCAAACAGGGCGCCTACACCGAGGACGACGAGCCCGCGCCGCAAAGCATCTACGGGCGCTCGAAACTGGAAGGCGAACGCGCGGTCGCCGCCATCAATCCGAAACACATCATCCTGCGCACCTCATGGGTCTTCAGCGCCCATGGCCGCAACTTCGTCAAGGGAATCCTCGATCAGGCCGCATCCCGCGACACAATTGAGGTGGTCGACGATCAGACCGGAACGCCCACCTACGCGCCGCAACTGGCCGGCACAATTCTGGAGATTGCATCGAGACTTGCGGGAAATCCTGACGCCGCTCCCTGGGGCACGTACCACGCGGCAGGCGCCCAGGCCGTCACATGGTGTGACTTCGCCCGGGAGATCCTCCAGGTATCCGGCGACCTGGGTGGACCGACCGCACAGGTCAGGGGAATTCCCGGCAACAGCTACCCCACATCCGCGCCGCGCCTCGCCAACGCAAGCCTCGACAGCTCCAGGCTGGAACGCACCTTCGGTCTGACCATGGCCTCAACCCGGGACGGTCTACGCGACTGCATCGGCCAGTTGCTCGTATCGACGTGACTGGCTGCAATCGGATTCGATTTGGAACCTCTCGCGTTCGACTGAAGTTGTCATGACAGGTCCAATAGTACTGTGCCGTCTCTCCATCACTGCGACGGCAGAGGCCAGTGACCAGGGCGATACGGCCAGACTTCCCGATGTGACCTCCAGACCACCGTTTTCACCGTAGTGACAAAATTGGGATGAACCAAAAAGCGCGACATGCACCAGGCCGTAGGTTCATGAATCTGAGTTAGATTGCCATCCCGGACAATGTTCGGTTTGCTTCCGTCTTTGGGCCTAATCAGGCTTGTCGCGGTACCGTGAAAATGTGCCATGTGTGGACGTGCGGCGGTGACCATACCAATGCCGCCTTGCCGCGATTTGATATCAAGTGCCTTGTACCTGTCTGTGACCGTACAATCGCGGAGGATTGACGCAGATCAACGCGATAACCTTTCGTGGCGATCAGACTTGCTGGGTTGGTGCCATTGAGGCGACTCACAAATTCGCGAAAGAGGCATCAAAAATACTTAGCCAGGCAACCATGTAAAGGTAAGCAGTACGATGCTCAGAATTTTGGCGGCGGTAATAGCACTTTCATCAATGGTGGGAACTGCAGAAGCTCGTTGTGTGTATGGCCATAAAACTTTGCCAGGTAGTTTAGGTCCACATCAGGTAGATAATACTCGCTCGTTTACAGTTAGCGGGTGGGCAAATTTCCGCGTCGAAGTCCTTACGGGCGGGCCTATCACAGCTAACCTAGGGTGTGGCTGGGAGGATGGATATAACATTTCATGCGATGTTGAAGCATATGGAGAACGAAGTGTGCGTCTGCGCAATAATACCAATCGTCAGATCACTTACCTCTGGATATGCAATAACTAAGATGTTTGATGCGCTTGCGGCGCTGGCATGTTCCGCTCCGGACGGAAACTTTAATTGAGCCGACCAGGCACGAGGGTGAGACGTCTCATGGCAAGATTGATACAGTGCTTGCCCGACCTCCAATGCACTGATCCGTCTGAGGTTGCGCATCAACAGGCTACGCCCCTCAACTGCGCCAGAACGCCGGTGTGAACAACACCAGCACCGTGAACAGTTCCAGCCGACCCAGCAGCATGCCGAAACACAGCAGCCACTTGGCCACATCGGGCAGGCTTGCGTAATTGCCGGAAGGTCCCACCACTTCGCCAAGCCCTGGACCCACGTTCGCCATGGCGCTGGCGGCTGCTGACAGGGCCGTCAGGTTGTCCAGGCCGATCAGATTGAGACTGAGCGCCAGAAGCCCGAAACACAGCAGGAACATGAAAAAGAAGCTCGATACGGCACCGATGACGCTGTCGGAAAGCGGTCTTCCGTTGTACTGCGGCGAGAACACGCCATGCGGATAGATGACGCGATTGAGATAGACCCGGACGTTCTCGAGGATCACCTGGAAACGGAATATCTTGATGCCGCAGGATGTCGACCCGGCACAGCCGCCGACGAACATGGCGCAGAAGAAAAAGGCAATGGCGAAGCCGCCCCACTGTCCGTAATCGGTCGTGGCATAGCCCGTGCCTGTAATGATCGAGACCACGTTGAAAGCGGCATGTCTCAGGGCCATCAACCCGTCTTCGGCACCACCGTTCATCTGGTACGCCCAGCTCGCCAGGACGCCGGCCACGACTACCACCAGGAAAAACCGGACCTGGCTGTCGGTGAGCAGGGAAGGGTTGCCGCGAATGACCTGGAGGTAGAGCACGAACGGCAAGCTGCCGAGGAGCATGAAGATCACGGCGATCGTATCGATTGAAGCGCTCTGAAAATGGCCGATGGAAGAATCGTAGTTTGCGAATCCGCCTGTGGCGATCGTGGTCATGGCATGGGTGACCGCATCGAACATATCCATGCCGGCGAAATAGTAACCAAGCGTACAGGCAAGGGTGAAAACCAGATAGAGCATGGAGATCGAACCGGCGATCTGGGTCGCCCGCGGCAGGATCTTTTCCGATGTGTCGGATGATTCCATGCGAAACAGCTGCATGCCGCCAATCTGCAGCATTGGCAGGACGGCAATCGCCATGACGATGATCCCGATGCCCCCCATCCATTGCAGCAGCGCGCGCCATAACAGGATGCCTTGGGGGCGCAGCTCCAGACCGGTAATCACCGTGGCGCCGGTTGTCGTGAGACCTGACATGGCCTCAAAGAAGGCGTCCGTGTAGGAGATGTTCGCGTCGCTGATGGCGAGCGGTATAGCGGCAAAGGCTGCCAATGCGATCCAGGCCAGGACCGTCAGGAGAAAGGCCTGCTTGACGTTGAGGCTTGAGGTATGCCCCCAGGTCGCCAGCACCAGCCCAATCCCCACAAATAGCGTCAGCAGCGAGGACAGGGCGAAGGTAACCCAGTTTTCGTTGGCTTCCACGAGGTCAAGCAGCGCCGGAATCACCATGGCGCAACCGAGCGTGGTCAGAAGAATGCCGACGACGAGGGCGATCGGTCTGAATTCGGTCATGAACGTCTAGATCAATGCACGACGGCGTGGGTGTAGGGACTGTCGAGAGAAAAGGCGGGGATGTCGACATTGAACAACTCGCCGCCCTCGGTTGCCATCTGATAGGCGCCGACCATGATACCTGAGGATGTGCCCAGAGGCGTGCCGGAGGTGTACTGATAACTCTCGCCCGGCTGCAGGACCGGCTGTTCGCCGATCACGCCTTCGCCGCGTACTTCCTGGATCTGGCCATTGGCATCAGTAATTTTCCAGTACCGGGTACGCAGCTGCACGATCTCGTCGCCGGTATTCTCGATGCTCACCGTATAGGCCCAGACAAAATAATCTTCCTCAGGCGAGGACTGATTGTCCAGATAGGTCGGTTCAACCGCGATCGAAATCGCCCTTGTGACCTTCTTGTACATTGTCCGTGATCCTTTGTCCCTGACAAGACGATTTGCAAGACGCTGGCCGGATTATACCGCAAACAAAGGGGCGCCCGCCAGTGCGTGTACACATTGACTTGGCGTGTTCGGGTTGATCGGTTAATAAACCTGCATCACGACAGGCAGGAAGACATGGAACAGGCAGAACAGACATCGTCAGCGGAAGCCGGCCGGACAGGCGGTATCCTGCCGGCCCATGCCATTGAACGGCTGATTGGGCAAGGTGATATCGGTCTGGAACGGCCGGCCGACGAAGACCAGATTCAACCGGCAAGTCTCGATCTGCGGCTCGGCCACTACGCCTACAGGGTGCGGGCGAGTTTTTTGCCGGGCCCGCGTCACACGGTCGATCAGCGTCTTGAAGCGCTTGCCCTTCATCGCATTGATCTGACCGATGGTGCCGTTCTGGAAACCGGCTGTGTTTACGTGGTGCCGCTTCTGGAAAGCCTGTCACTCGATCCTACCATTGCGGCTGCCGCAAACCCCAAGAGTTCAACCGGACGGCTCGATGTCTTTACCCGGGTGATTGCCGACCGTGCTCAGGAGTTCGATAAGGTCGAGACGGGTTACTGCGGGCCGCTGTTTGCCGAAATCAGCCCGCGCACATTTTCGATTCTGGTTCGCACCGGGTCGCGTCTGTCCCAGATCAGGTTCCGGCAGGGGGTCCGGTCGTTCGACGACAACGATCTGCGCGCGCTCCATGCCGAACAGGTGCTGGTCTCCTCGGGCGTTCCCAACATTGACAACGGCATTGCCCTGAGCGTCGACCTGTCCGGCGACGGCCTTGTGGGATTCCGTGCAAAACGCCATGCAGGCCTCGTCGACATCGACAGGAAGGCGACGTGTGATGTGCTCGACTACTGGGAACCGATCACGGCCAAGGGAAGTCTCGTGCTGGATCCCGACCAGTTCTACATCCTGGCGTCGCGCGAATCGGTACACGTGCCACCGACCCATGCTGCGGAAATGATGCCGTTTAATCCCCTGGTTGGCGAATTCCGGGTTCACTATGCCGGGTTTTTCGACCCCGGATTCGGACATAGTGCCGCCGGCGGCGCCGGGAGCCGGGCGGTTCTCGAGGTGCGCAGCCACGAAGTGCCGTTCATTCTGGAGGACGGTCAGGTCATTGGCCGGCTCATTTACGAACCGCTGACGGAGCGGCCTGAGCAGGTTTATGGGCAGGGGATCGGATCGAACTATCAGAGCCAGGGTCTCAAGTTGTCGAAACACTTCAGACCATACGAGTAACCGGTTCCCCTTGCCAGACAACGATCACATTTCCACGTCGTCCAGGCGACAGGCCGCCGACGGCATTGAGCCGACAGCGCAACGATCCTACGTCCAGTCGTTCTGGCACGGTGGCCAGTTGTCGCCCTACGAGATCATGTGCATTAGGTCGTTCCTGGCTCACGGGCACGGATTTGACCTGTACAGCTATGCACCGGATCTCAATGTACCGTCAGGATGCACTCTTCTCGACGCAGGTCAGGTCTTTGCCGAAGACGAGGCGTTCTTTTATCAAGATGGGCCTGAAAGAGGCAGCATGTCCCTGTTCTCGAATGCCTTCCGGTACAAGCTATTGGAGGAAAAGGGTGGCTGGTGGGTAGATCTCGACGTCGTGTGTCAGACAGACGCCCTGCCGGAAGACCCTTATGCGTTCGGATTTGAAGACGGTCACGGCAAGATCGGCACTGCCGTCATCAAGGCGCCTCCCGGTGATCCACTCATGCGCCTGTGCCGGGAAAGGTCACTGGACGTCGGCGCAGAAGCCCGTTGGGGCCAAAGCGGACCGAACCTGTTTACCGACTCAGTGAACGCGCTGGGGCTGACACATCACGCTCAACCCGTCTCCGCATTCTACCCCTATAGTTGGACCGAGGCCCTGGCGGCGCTCGATCCGGGTCAGACCGGGCGGCTCTTGTCGCTGTGCGACAAAAGCAAGTTTGTTCACCTGTGGGCGGAAGTTTTTCGCCGCCGCAGGATTGACAAGCACCAGCCACCGGAACTGGGATCCCTCGTCGACCATTTTTTTGGCCTTTTTGATCCGCAACAGCAAAAGGAATTCAGAGCTAGAGGTCAGCTATGCAGCAATTGGCAGTGTCTTCTTGCAGCATTTTCGATCAAGGCATCCCTACCCGAAAGATTGCTCAACCTGGTGATAGCCGCTCGGAGCATGAGCAATACGAAGCACTACATTAGAGCGATCGGCGAGGCTCCCAACTATTTTAACCCGGCCGCCTACTCGGAGAAAATGCAATGCCGGAAGTTGTTTGACCGAAATCCATTTTTTTCGATTTGCTGCGACAAGCTCAAGGCACGCGCCTATGCAGAGGCGGCCGATTGCGGTTTGGCGTTCCCGAAAATTTACTGGTCCGGGACAGATCCCGACCAGATTCCGTTTGATCAGCTCCCCACCCCTTACGTGATCAAGCCAAACCACCGAAGTGGTGCCAAGTTCGTTGTCACTCATAAGGATATGGAGGATCAGCCCGAAATCCGGAACCTTTGTCGGCACTGGCTGACGCATCCGCATGGGCTGGAAATAAACGAGTGGGGGTATCGTGACGTGAAGCCCTGTCTTTACGCCGAGGAGTTGTTGCCGGCCCCGGAGGGGTTCCTGTATCCGGACGAATACAATTTCATGGTCTACTCCGGCCGGCTGGAGTCAGTGGTAATCTTCCGGGGCAGGCAGGTCGAAAACCGCGACGTCACGTACCTTGATCGAGACTGGACACGTTTGGATGTCAGGAAGTGGGTCGGGTGGCATTTGAGCAAGGAACGCTTTCGGGACAGTCAACCGCATGTACCGCACCCGGACGGGCTTGAAAGAATGATCGCAATCGCCGAACGGCTCGGACGAGATCTGGACCACGTGCGTGTCGATTTTTTCAACATCGACGGGATCGTCTATTTTTGCGAACTCACGGTCTACGCCGACTCCGGATTTGCATACGGCTTTCCCGAAGATGCAGTGTATGAGAAATTTCCACCACGAGACATCGACTATCAGGACGGCGCACTTTGGAAGCAGCCACAGTTTTCTCTACCGGCAAAACTGAAACACGTTCTCTTTGGTTAGTTTTTAGAATGGTACAACCAAGGCATCACGAAAACCCAGCATCGACGGACGGGTTGTGCAGCAATTGGCAATGTTGCCTGGCGGCCTTTTCCATCGAAGCGCCGTTACACGAAAAGTTGGCCAATGTGCTGATCGCCGCGGGACGCTTGAGCAACACGAAGCATTACATAAGGGCCATGGGAGAAGCCTCCAACTATGTGAACCCCAAGGCCTACTCCGACAAAATGCAGTGCCGGAAGCTGTTTGACCGAAATCCCCTTTTTCCGGTTTTTTGCTACAAGCTCAAGGCGCGGGTCCATGGCCAGGAAATCGACCCGGGTCTCCGGTTGCCGTTGATCCATTGGTCAGGCGTTGACCCGGACGAGATTCCGTTTGATGAACTGCCGACACCCTACATCGTGAAACCAAATCACCGCAGCGGAGCGGTTTACGTTGTCAGGGAAAAAGGCGATGAGAACCGATCGGATGTTCGCCGTCAGTGTCATGCATGGCTGAAGCATCCTCACGGTCAGGACATCGAGGAATGGGGGTATTGTGAAGTCGAACCGCGTTTGTATGTCGAAGAGCTTTTGCCGGGACCGAAAAGATTGTGTTTTCCCGATGACTACAGATTGTTTGTTTTTTCCGGGCGCGTGGAGTTCATCCAGATATTTCGCTACAGGGGGAGCAACATTCACTACAGAGGGTATTTCGACCGAAACTGGAATCGGTTGAACATCAAGAAATGGCTTGGCTGGGGAACTTCTGTGGACCGTGCCAGGGACAGCCTGTTGCACGCTGCCGTCCCGAAAGGACTCGACGTCATGATCAAGGCGTCCGAGGAGATAGGACGCGATCTGGATCATATTCGCGTCGATTTTTTCGATATCGATGGTGAGATCTATCTTGGCGAACTGACGCCATATCCGGACTCAGGCTTCGCCTACTATTTCAGTGAAGAGGCATCATACGATGACTATCCACCACGTGACATTGATTATCAGAACGGTACGCTCTGGAATTTGCCTCAGATTTCGACGTTGGAGAAACTGAAGCGTGTGTGGCAACGTTGAGAGCAGAGGCGGCGATCAGTCGTCGTGTATTGAACACGAGCCGCCACCAAGCACACAGAATTTTGCGCAATGGGGATGGTTGAGTTTCACAGCACCTTTGTCGAAGTTGCCGCCGCTCGCATTCATCGATTCCCGCAACGTGGTCCCCATGTGAAAACTGTCCTCATAGGGCAGCAGTGTACACGGTAGAACGGTTGCTTCCGGGTCACCCTTGCGTTTGACGACCATGCGGCTGGTGGCACACATGACCCCCTTGGGATCGACACCGAGGATACCCCAGCAATCGGTCGTGATTTCCGGCACGTCGAGGGAGCCATCCATTTCTGGAAACAGGACGAGTTCCATGGGGCTTGCCGGGTTGACCTTGTAACCGCGTTCCCGGAACAGGGACGCATAGCCTTCACGCGACTGGGCCTCGTTCTCGTTCCAGCAGGTTCGCCCGCCCACTGTGATACTGAAGCCATTGGAGGAAAGCCAGTCCATGCCGGCGATCGCATGGTTCCACGATCCGGCGGTACGCTCGGTGTCGTGGAGGGTTTCGGAATAATGATCGAGACTCACGCGCAAGGTCAGTTTGTCGCCGAACCGGTTCTTCAGGTCGAGCAGTGCGTCCTTGGTCCGCGGCCGCTGCATCGGCTGCATGGCGTTGGTCAGGATCAGGACGCTGAAGCCTCTCGTCAGGGCGTCTTCTGCCATGGCGATCATGTCCGGGTTCATGAAGGGCTCGCCTCCGGTGAAACCGATTTCCTGCGTCTGAAGGCCCAGAGCCCCGATCTCGTCAAACAGCTTTGCCGCGTCCTTGGCTGCGAAATAGGCAAGCCGGTCATTGCGCGGACTGGACTCGATGTAGCAGTTGATGCACTCGATGTTGCATAGGGTGCCGGTATTGATCCACAGGGTTTCGAGCCGTTCAAGGGCGACGGCCGCGCGTTGCTCGCCCTTCGCCGTAAGCTCGGGGTTGGTGAATTTTGCGGAGGTCAGCGCCGCCCGTGAAGGGCTCGGTTCGAATGGTATATCTGTCATGGCGGCGCACCCTATCATATTCCCGCAGTGTCACTAGTGTTTTGCACACCGGCTCACGAAAAATTCAGGCAGACGGCGGGAAGCATCACCCCAAATTGACGCCAGGCTTGTTCACCCTACGGAAAATCCGGACACGGTGCATCCGCAATGCCCGTAAAAATAGCGAATCGACCAGTTCTTTATGGCATGATAATGAAACAAATCATGCGGGTGTAGCTCAATGGTAGAGCAGCAGCTTCCCAAGCTGACGACGAGGGTTCGATTCCCTTCACCCGCTCCATGACAAGTTAACTGTTTGTTAAGAAATTGTTGCGCCACAGGGGGTTAGTGTATGACGGATGAGACTTTGCTTCAGTTTCGCAAGAGCATAGACAATCTCGACGCCTGTATGGTGCATTTGCTGGCGGAAAGGTTCCGCCTGACCAAGCAAGTGGGTGAATACAAAAAGAAAAACCAGCTGCCGCCAGCCGACAAGAGCCGCGAGGGCCGCCAGATCGAACGCCTCAGGAATTTGGCCGAAGGCGCTGAACTTGATCCCGATTTTGCCGAAAAATTCATTCGCTTCGTGATCGACGAAGTAATTCACCATCATGAACAAATCCGCGACAGCTGAACATCGATGACCTTCCGGTTCGAACCGTGCGATGCTGTGATTGGCGCAAGGGCGTCAGGTCCTTCGCTCGAAAGCGTTCCATCTCCAGATACCTTTGCTGAAATCGAGATCGCTCTGGAACGATTCGGCGTCCTGATCTTTTCCGGCCAGGAGATTTCTCCCAAACAGCAGATCGCCTTCTCCGAGCTTTTTGGACCGCTGGCACCGACTGAGCGTGACGCAGCCCGTCTTGACGGATATCCGGAAATTTTTGTCGTCGGCAATACACGCGACCAGCCGGTCACCTTTGCACCCGCCGACCCCGGCGGGGAACTGGAATGGCACTCCGATCACATCCACCGCAAGCGTCCTGCTCGGGCATCGCTGCTTTACGCGCACGAGGTTCCCACCATCGGTGGCGACACGTTGTTCGCGTGCATGTACGAAGCCTTCGAGACGTTGTCCGCCACGCAGCAGACGCAGTACGAGCAACTCCAGGTCATCCATTCGCCTGCAGGTCTGAGGGCCTATCTCCATGGCCAGGGTCATCGGACAAACCCGGGTGACTATCGTACGGGCAAGGAAGACGAGGTGGTCTGGCCTCTGGTCAGGGTCCATCCGCTGACCGGACGCAAAGGTCTCTATTTCGGCAACCAGGTCAGCATCGGTATCGTCGGCTGGCCCGACGACGAGGCCTTGGATTTTATCGCCCAACTGACGGAGCACGCCTGCCAGGAGGCCTTCCAGTACCGCCATCGCTGGGCGGTGGGGGATGCGGTCCTGTGGGACAACCGCCGGGTTCTGCATGCCGGCACGCCCTATGATCTGAAGACCGAACGCCGACGCCTCCACCGCACCACGATCTGGGAAACCGAACCGATTGTTCCAGTTTGAGGTTCTGCCTTGCGATCGTTTTCCCGGCGAAAGCCGGGATCCAGGACAAATTTTTCGAGGCCGATATGTTGTGTCCTGGATTCCGATTTTCATCGGAATGACGTTGTGCCCGCGTCTTGCGAAGAATTTCAGTTCTTCCGTTTTCCAAGATGGTAGGTCAGTGCCAGCGAAATGCAGTGGCGCAGCGCCTCGATGCTCTCGTCAGTCAATTCTGCTGAACTGTCAAAAGTAATGCTCCGGTTGCCGCCGAACGCCAGCACGCCGTCGTAGAGATTCCGGTAGGTTCCCCCGAGCGACGTCTGGCAGTGAAAGAACAGCGCATACCGGTTGTCGTCCTTTGCCGCAGCGCCCAGTCGGATCGTGGTGCCGCTCTTTGAAGAAGACGTCAGGTAACTGGGCTGGCCCCACTTGAGAACCTCGTCGAGGGGCCCGACATCTTCCGTTGTCCGGGCGACGTCGAAGATCTGGGCGCGCAGGAACAGCAGACGCGACCGCAGGGGTTCTGCATAGCCGTCGAAAACCGCCTTGACGGCGGGGTCGGCAAATCTTGGTTGTTCTTCCTTCACAACAGAGCCCATGATCATGCTCCCATTCCAGCTTCCTGTCCGGCGGTCCGGGCACGACGGGCGGCCCGTCCTGCAACCAGTCTGACACGTCGCGGCGACGCCATCCACATGCAGACGATGGAAAACAACGAGCACCCCACACAGATTGTGAATCCGGTCACGTAGGATCCGGTGACATCGTAGAAGTAGCCGAGCGCCCAGGCGCCCGCCGCGGCACCGAGATTGCCACCCAGGCTGATCATGGCGAATATGCTGGCCAGGTGGCGCCCGGAGAAAATCTCCGTGATCACCGCGCCGAACAAGGCCGACATGCCGTTTCCAAGCAAACCTTGTACGGCCACCATCGCAAACAACAGGACAGTCGACGGATTGCTGTCGAGCAGGATCAGGAGCGTCGAAGAGACAGCAAAACCGCCGAGCGCGATCGACCAGGCAATCTCGCGTCCGATCCGGTCCGACAGGGCGCCGATACCAATCTGGCCGGCAATGCCGAAGAACGCCACGAGACCCAGTGCGGTTGCTGCAAATTTCGCATCGAAACCCGCCTCGATCAGGAATTTTGTCTGATGCACCTGCACGCCGTACCAGACGAACAGCCCGCAGGTGAGGCCGCCGTTGATCCACCAGAACCGGGCCGTTTTTGCCGCCCGGCGCAATGTCCAGTCGGTTTCCGTCCAGATCCGGTCGACCACTACATTCGGTGATTTACGGGCATTCTCCGTATGGTCATCCGGCGATTGGCGATCACCGTCCGGCAGCAATCCCATGAGATCCGGGCTGGCCCGCTGGAAGATGGCATTCATGGGAACCAGAATGACAATGACCGCGACGCCCATAACCAGACAGGCCGTGCGCCAGCCATAGCTGTCGATGATCGTCTGCAGCACCGGCAGCAGCACAATCCCGAGCACGCCGACGCCGGAAAAGGCCAGGCCGACCGCGAGGCCCTTGTTCCGGACAAACCAGCTGGGCAGAAACATCGAATGCACGATGTAGCTTATGGCCATGGAACCGTTGACCACCAGCAACCCTACCGTCATGTAGAGCCCGGCCGGTGTCGTGATCAGCGGCATCGCCATGAGACCGCCGCCCACCAGAAGGGCGCCGAGCGGGATGACCAGCCGTGGTCCGAACCGGTCCATCAGGAATCCGATCACGGGCAGCATGGCCGTCGACAGGGCAAACCCCAGGGAATAGGCGCCGGCGGTCGTCCCCCGGTCCCAGTTGAATTCCGCAAGGATTTCTGGAAACAGGAGCGAGAAGCTGCTGCGCGCCGTGACGCCGACACCCATGGTCACGAACGCGATGGCGACCACGATCCAGCCGTAGAACAAGCGGTTGTTTCTGCGCAAGAGTGTCATGGGCGGATCAGGGCTGCCCGGTGAATTCGGCCTCACGCGACCGGACGATCGCGCTCATGACTTCGTTGTAGGGTGCCGCCGTGCCGACCTCGGCGGCGACGACCGGCACCATGCCGTTGATTGCATCGATCTCGGATGGACGCTTTGCCATGTGATCGAGCAGCATCGACGGGCGCGCGTCGGGCATTCTCTCGCCAAAGGCGGTTACATAGGCCACCGGATCATCGAATGATATCGCAACCCCCTTGGCCCGGCCTGCCTCGTAGGCTTCCTTGGCGCAGCCTTGGGAGACCAAACGCGAATGCGGGTCATTCATGATGCCGGAAATTGTCCGGTTGAAGACCGTGCACGGTGCGCTATAGGCCACATTGCAGATGAATTTCTCCCAGATCAGCTGGTTGATGTCGTCATAGGCTTTTGCCTTGAAGCCGGCATCCTCCCAGACTTGCGTCACGCGTACGGCCCGTTCGTCATGGCCGCCATTGAGGGCGCCGATCCGGATAAGTTGCATGCCGTTGTGATGAGCGTGGCCTGGCCCCTTCATGGAGCCGCCGAAACCCTCCGCAACCCCGAGCAAGACGACTTCCGACGGCAGGTACTTGGCAATCCGGTCACCGGCGCCAAGGCCGTTCTGCATGGCGAGCACGGCGGCTCCGTCATCAAGCAGGGGTTTGATCGATTCGGCGGCCGCCTCGACACCGGAGGCCTTGGTCGCCACGATATAGAGATCGCACGGACCGGCATCCGCCACGTCGTTGGCCACGTTGATTGATTTCACGATCCTGTCGCCGCTCGCCCCTTCAACCCGCAGGCCCTTGTCGCGAATGGCGTCAAGGTGGTCCTGCCACAGATCGATTGCCCAGATTTCATTGCCGGCATCTCCCAGGAGGCCGGCATAAATCGACCCCATGGCGCCGGTCCCGATCACTGCAATTTTCATTATGACGGCCCTCTCATTTCGATAAGTTCATTGATCCGGGCAATGTGCGCCGGGCTGACGCCACAACATCCACCGACGATGCCGGCGCCGCGATCGATCCAGTCCCTCACATGCCGGGCATAGGCATCAGGGTCAAGTGCACGCGTATGTCCGAGATCGGAAATCTCCTTCTTGATCGTCCATTTCCGGGCGATGGAGGAGAATCCGTTGGCGTAGGCGCCGATCAGAGGCGCTCCAAGTTTCTTTAGGTCGGGCATGGCAGCCGTGACGCTCTCAGGGTCGCAGCAACTGACCAGAACAGCCCCGATCGGCAAGTCCTGGAGGGACTGCCATGCCTGGGCCAATGTCTCCCCGCTCTGGAGCATCGCCGACAGATTGTTCTTCAGTTTCCAGGAAACCCAAACCGGTTTGCCGCTCGACGAGGCAGCGGTTGCCGCCGCCAGCGCGTGAATAGAGCTCCTCTTCCCGTCGCACAGGTAGACATCGACAAAGTTGTCCAGACTGCGCACATGATTGCGGTAAATTGCCGTCAAGGCATCCAGGGTTGTTGGATTGTTGTATTCATTGTCGCCGTCTGGCGCCGGCAGGCACCCGGCAATCAGGATGTTCTTGCCATAGGCATCTCGGGTATTCCAGGCAAGGGTCGCTGCATTCTTGCCGGGTTCCGGATTGCCGAAGCTGCAGTTTCCGGTCTTGATGACCCTGGCCCCCGCAGCGATATATTCGCGATGAAGCGCCGGTATTGTTGTCTGATCGTCTTCCGGGACGAGACCGTGTCCGGTTCCGCCATCCATGAGGATGACGCCGTTGCGCATGTAGTCGGTCAGGTCAATGTCCATGGTGTGGTTTGAGCAGGAAGTGTCCCGCATATCAAGTATCTGACAGACCCCCTGATCATCGGGGCACGACGGCACGTAAACTCCGGGAGACGCGAGGCGTCAGTTTTGTTATTCGATAGGGTCGACGCGTCATGCAATACAAGGTGCAAAAATCATGTCCAGCGAGGAACACCATGTTCACGATACTGTTTCAGGGCAGCAGTACTCTCTGAACGAGAGACGCTGGCGATCCGATGATAACCGACCGTTGTGGTGCTCGCCTCTTCCCGGCATCACCAGGCAGGACATCGACACAAGCGAACGAAGCCTGTGGCGCTACCGCCGGTCCCTGCCGGCACCGATCGACGATCCGGTCACATCGGGAGAGGGCTGCACGCCGCTTGTAGCCAGGAACTGGAAAGGGCGCCCGTGTCACTTCAAGCTGGAATGGTTCGCGCCCACCGCCAGCTTCAAGGACCGCGGTGCCTCGGTCATGGTCTCCTGGCTCAGGCAACAGGGCGTCGAGGCCATTCTGGAAGACAGTTCCGGCAATGGCGGTGCGGCGATTGCGGCCTTCGGAGCCATGGCCGGTCTGAGCGTGCGTATCCTCGCGCCGGCCTACACGCAAGCCGCGAAGATCGCGCAGATCAGGGCGTATGGCGCCGACGTCCAACTGATCGAGGGACCGCGTGAAGCGTCCGAAGAAGAGGCCATCCGCCAGTCTGATGAGGTTTTCTATGCCAGCCACAACTGGCACCCGTTCTTTCTCCAGGGCACAAAGACACTCGGTTATGAACTGTGGGAGGATCTGGGTTTTGAAACACCCGACAACATCATTATACCGACGGGTGCCGGCAGCAACGTCATGGGTTGCGATCTGGCCTTCACGGAGCTGACCAGGAGCGGCGAGATTTCCCGTCTGCCAAAACTGTTCTGTGCCCAGCCGGCAAATTGCGCACCGATCCATGCCCGATTCCAGGCCGATGACGCGCCAACCACTCTGCATTTCGCCCCGACGATTGCCGAAGGCACGGCGATCAAGCATCCGGTGCGCATGACACAGGTTCTCGACGCTGTCCGACGAAGCGGCGGCGGCACAGTGGCTGTCAGCGAGGACGCCATACTACGGGCCTTGAAGGATCTGGTTGCCGCCGGGTTCTATGCAGAACCCACGAGTGCTACTGCGGCTGCCGCCTTCGAAATGTTGTGTGCCAGCGGTCAGATTTTGGAGGGCGAGACCACCGTGGTTGTCCTCACCGGCAGCGGTCTGAAAGCATCGGCGTTCATGACGAGCACGTTTTCCTGACCATCCCATAGGCGTTGTTGGTTTAAGGGCGGAGCACCCTCACGTCTGATCTCCGTCCTCACCCTGACCGCCGCCCCCACCTTGTTCTTCGCTTTGTTGGTCCTTCATGAGCTCCTTTTTGGTCCAGGCGCTCTTGAGCAGGCTGTTTGTATCGTCGAGTTTCCCGTCTTCAAGTTCCAGCATCTCGACCGCCGATTTTGCGATTGCGTAGCCAAGTTCGCGGTAGGCTTCGAATTGTTCCTCGTCAAAAAACTGATCGGCTGTCGTTTCATCGGGAAAGTCGGGATGGGCACCCTTGTAGCCTTTCGTCTTGAGGCTAACGTCTTCGATCATGGTCGCCTTCAGGTAGATGATCACGCCGGGTTCCGCCTGTTCGGGATAGAGGATCTTTGCGACAAAAAAGCCGGTCTTGGCCATCTTCGCCTTGGACGGATAGAGCATCGGCATATCTTCAACCAGCAGTTCCGGTCCCCGGCCTTTTTCGAACTCGATGGTTGTCTGGAAGTCCTCCTCGATCCGGCGAACCAGCGACACAAATGCCGAATAGGACGTCTCCTTGTCGGCTTCGCCATCACAGACAATGATCAACTTCGCGTGCCGTCTGATCAGTTCGTAGACGCCGAGATTGTCGAAATGCCCTCCGTCCGTGAGTTCCATGATG